>CAZNMV010000027.1:0-16754 GCA_964573835.1 uncultured Aestuariivita sp.
GCCAGCGTCAGCATCGGGCGCAGACGCTTGCCGCCCGCTTCGACCAGATGCGCGGTCACCTCGGGGATGCGCGGGGCATGTTCCGATGCCATGCGTTCACGGATCAGCGCATTGACCGCGTCCATGTCGGATGCCAGCACTTCGGCCAGACGTTCCTGAGGTTTCAGCGACACCGCACCGTCCATTCCGACCTCTGGCCGGTCTCGACAACCGGGCCCCCGTGTTCTTAGATCACACCCATGAAGGAACTTCTCCGCACGACCGATCCCACCGTGATCGCCTTCGCGTCCGCCCTTCTGGCGGGCGAGGGTATAGACTGCTTTCCCGTGGACGTAAACATGAGCGTTCTGGAAGGCGGCATCGGTGCCTTTCCGCGCCGCATGCTCGTGCGCGAAGACGATTACGACCGCGCCGCGCGGGCGATGCGCGACAACGGCATCGACGTCAGCACGTGACGGCGGTACCGCCCGGGGCCTTGTCGCAGGATGCCTTTCTGGGCGGCCGCCTGCAGCTGTGGCAGCCTGTGTCGGGCTACCGGGCAGGGGTGGACCCGGTGCTTCTGGCGGCGGCGGTGCCCGCGCGGGCAGGCGAGCACGTACTCGATCTGGGTTGCGGGGTGGGGGCGGCGATGCTGTGCCTTGCCGCGCGGGTGCCGGGCCTTGTCCTGACCGGGGTCGAGCGGCAGGCGGATTATGCCGACCTTGCCCGGCGCAACGCGGAGGACGCCGGTCATGAGGCCGAGATTGCCGAGGCCTGTCTGACCCGCCTGCCGCCCACGCTCACCGCGCGCAGCTTCGACCACGTGATCGCCAACCCGCCCTATTTCCGCGCTGCCGCCCGGGCCGCCGCCCCCGATCCCGGCCGCGCCGCGGCGCGGGGCGAGGATACCCCCCTTGCCGCCTGGATCGAAACGGCGGCGCGTCGTCTCAGGCCGCGGGGCTATCTGCATCTGATCCACCGCGCCGAACGCCTGCCCGAGCTTCTGTCGGTGGCCGAGGCGCGGCTGGGGTCGCTCGAACTTCTGCCGCTGGCGGCGCGGGAAGGTCGCGCCCCCGATCTTGTCATCTTGCGCGCGCGCAAGGGCGGGCGCGCCCCCTTCCGGCTGCATGCGCCCCTGATTCTGCATGACGGTCCCGTCCATCTGCGCGACGGCGACAGCTATCGCGCCTGGGCGCAGGCGGTTCTGCGCGATGCCGCGCATCTGCCCTGGCCATAACCGCTGTGAAATGGACCGGATTAAGCCGACGTCAACCAGATGCTGCGCACGCGGCGTGACAGAATGACGAAGCTGTGGTCCACTGACCGGGCAACCAACCCACAGGAGGACTGCCATGAGTGTCAGCGCGCATTTGTCGGAACTGAAGAAGAAGCACCAGATGCTCGATTCCGAAGTCGAAGCAGCGCAGCGCGCGCCCGGGGTGGATGATCTGCACCTCGTCAAGCTCAAGAAGCAGAAACTGCGTCTGAAGGAAGAGATCGAACGTCTGTCGAACTGACGCCGATCAACGGCCGAAGCTGGCGCGCGCGGCAATCGCCGCGCCGCCGGTGATCAGGATCGCCGACAGGGCGAGTGTCCAGGACGGCGCAGAGATGCCTGTCGCCACAAGGACCAGCGTCGACAACAGGGGCGCGGCATAGGATGCGGTGCCCAGAAGCTGGATGTCGCCGCGTTTGACCCCGATATCCCAGACATAGAAGGCAAGCCCCACGGGCCCCAGACCCAGCGCGATGGCCGATGCCCAGCCGGTGGTCCCTTGCGGCCAGACGGTGTCTTCCAGCGCAAGATGCAAGGCTGCTGACAGAACGGCCGTCGCCAGACAGAACACCGCGACCGTCGCGGTCGGTGCCGTGCCGATCCGGCGCGAGATGACGGAATAACCCGACCAGGTCAGCGCGCACAGAAACGCCAGCGCATAGCCCGGCAGCGCCTCGGCCCGGAAGCCCGTGCCGCCGCCGGTGACGATCAGCGCCGCGCCCCCGAAGGCCAGCGCCGCACCGGCCAGATGCCCGGGCCGCAGACGTTCCCCCGGCAGGAGGCCAGACAGAAGCACGATCAAGAGCGGCCAGAGATAGGCGATCAGCCCCGCCTCGGCCGCGGGCGCAAGCCGCAGCGCCGAGAAGTAGAGCGCGTGATACCCGAACAACCCCGCGGTCCCGAAGGCATAGACGCGCCAGGACACCGCCCGCAACTGCGCGAAGCCCCCGGTCTTCGCGACCCAGATCAGCCCCAGCGCGCCGCCGACGGAAAAGCAGATCGCGTTCAGAAGGAAGGGCGGCGCAGGGGCCGTGCCCACGGTAAGGACAGCCAGCAGCGCCCAGAGCAGGACCGCCCCGAACCCGATGCCCGTTGCGGTCAGCCGTGTCATTCCGGGGCGACGTCCGCGGCTGGGATGATGGTCAGGCTTTCGGTGACCGATGCGGTCTTGTCGACCTCGGCCACGATCCAGTCGCGGAAGGCGCGGATATGCTGGCGGTCCTCGGCCCCCTTGGGGCAGAGGAAGCGGAAATGCGCCGTGGTCGACAGCGCCACCCGGTAGGGCGCGACAAGGCGGCCTTCGTAGATGTCCTTGATCACCAGCGCACGGCGCCCCAGCACGATCCCGACCCCGGCCAGCGCCGCGTCGACGGCATGATCGGCCTGGGAGAAATGCGGCCCGTGCAGCGGCCGGTACTCCATGCCCACGGCGCGGAACCAGGCCGGCCAGTCGCAGGGCGGGTCAAGAAAATCTATCGAATCGTCGAAGATCAGCGGCGCGGTCATCAGACTTTCGGGCGTGGGATAGGCGCGCGCAAGATCGGGCGTCATGACCGGTGTCACCCATTCGAAGGCCAGCGGCAGGGCATAAAGATCGGGATCGGGGCCATAGCCGAAGCGGATCGCCACGTCGATCTCATCGCGGTCGAAATCCATGATCCGCAGCGACGCGATGAAGCGCAGGTCGATCTCGGGATGGGCCTGCGCGAACTGGTAAAGCCGCGGTGCCATCCATTTCGCGGTGAAGGCCGGTCCGGCTGTGACATTCAGCGTGGTCGTATCATGCAGGCGGCGCGTTGCGCGCCAGGCGGCGTGCAGCCGCTGGAACGCATCCTCGACCCCGGGGGCAAGGGTGCGGCCCGCCTCGGTCAGCTCCACCGCGCGGTTCAGCCGCTTGAACACAGGCTCGCCCAGGTGATCTTCCAGCGACTTGATCTGGAAGGACAGCGCCGCGGGCGTCACGTTCAATTCCTCGGCCGCCTTGGCGAAGGACATGTGCCGCGCGGCGGCGTCGAAGGCGCGCAGGGCGGTGAGAGGAGGCAGGCGATCGGGCATGTTCGGTTAAATACAGCTTGTCTGAAGCTTTGGAAAGTCTCGTTTGTCGGAGTGGCGCACAGGGGCCATGTTGCGGGACAGGAACACACCGCATCCCAGAAGGACCGACCCCATGATCGAGACGCATGTCACCCTCGCCACCCGCCGCGCCTATGAGGCCGCGCATGCCGAACGCGCCCGCGCCATCCGCGCCGCGCTGGGCTGGCTTTTCCCGTCGACCGCCGCGCGCTGAGACGGGCTGCAAGGAAAAGGGGCCGGTCCTGCGACCGGCCCCTTTGCATTCGAGACGGGCGTGGTTCAGACGAAGAACTGCGCGCCGTTGGCCGAAATGGTCGACCCGTTGATGAAGCCCGAATTTTCCGATGCAAGGAAGCTCACGCAGCGCGCGATTTCTTCGGGCGTGCCGAGACGGCCCGCCGGGATGCCCGCGATGATCTTGTCGCGCACGGCTTCGTCGATGGCCATGACCATCTCGGTCGCGATGTAGCCCGGGCAGATCGCGTTGGCGGTGATGCCGAACTTGGCCCCTTCCTGGGCCAGCGACTTCACGATGCCCAGATCGCCCGCCTTGGTCGCGGCATAGTTCACCTGGCCCGCCTGACCCTTCTGACCATTGATCGACGAGATGACGATGACGCGGCCGAACTTGCGGTCGCGCATCCCCGGCCAGACCGGGTGAACGGTGTTGAAGACGCCGGTCAGGTTGGTGTCGATGACGTCCTTCCACTGCTGCGGCGTCATGCGGTGGAACATCGCGTCCTTGGTGATGCCCGCATTGGCAACGACCGTGTCGATCGGGCCGAGATCGGCCTCGACCTGCGCGATGCCCGCGGCCGAGGCGTCGTAATCGGCCACGTTCCACTTGTAGGTCTTGATGCCGGTTTCGGCGGTGAACTTCGCAGCGGCTTCGTCATTGCCGGCGTAAGTTGCCGCCACCTGATAGCCGTCGGCCTTCAGCGCCTTGGAAATCGCTTCGCCGATGCCGCGGCTGCCGCCGGTGACGAGTGCAACACGTGCCATATTGGGTCTCCGTCCCTTGTCTGTCTGGAAAGGTTCTTACATTTCGAAGCCCGGATGCGCAACAATCTTGCTTTGCGAAATTGTCGCGGCCGGGTTGCGGGCAAGGGCGCCGCGCGGCGCCCCCGCCCTTGTGCGGATCAGGGGCGTTCGACGCACATGGCGACGCCCATGCCGCCGCCGATGCACAGCGTGGCAAGGCCCTTCTTCGCGCCACGGCGCTTCATCTCGAACAGCAGCGTGTTGAGGATGCGCGCGCCAGACGCGCCGATCGGGTGGCCGATCGCGATGGCGCCCCCGTTCACGTTCACGATGGCCGGATCCCAGCCCATGTCCTTGTTCACCGCGCAGGCCTGCGCCGCGAAGGCTTCGTTTGCCTCGACCAGGTCGAGGTCTTCGGCCTTCCAGCCGGCCTTTTCCAGCGCCTTGCGGCTTGCGAAGATCGGGCCCACGCCCATGATCGCGGGGTCGAGGCCCGCGGTCGCGTAGGACGCGATGCGCGCCAGCGGTTCGATCCCGCGGCGTTCGGCGTCATCCGCGCTCATCAGCAGGACACCGGCCGCGCCGTCGTTCAGGCCCGATGCGTTGGCCGCCGTGACGCTGCCATCCTTGGTGAAGGCCGGGCGCAGCTTCGACATGGCGTCCATCGTCGCGCCGTGGCGGATGTATTCGTCTGCGTCCATCACCAAGTCGCCCTTGCGGGTCTTGATGATGAAGGGGATGATTTCGTCGGCGAACTTGCCGGCCTTCTGGGCTGCTTCGGCCTTGTTCTGGCTGGCGACGGCGAATTCGTCCTGCATTTCGCGGCTGATCTGCCACTGCTGGGCGACGTTCTCGGCGGTCTGGCCCATGTGATAGCCGTTGAAGGCATCCCAGAGACCATCGCGGATCATCGTGTCGATATAGGTCATGTCGCCCATCTTGTGGCCGGCGCGCAGGCTGGCGGCATGGGGGCTCAGCGTCATGTTCTCCTGACCACCGGCGGCGACGATGGAGGCGTCACCCAGCTGGATGTGCTGGGCACCCAGCGCCACGGCGCGCAGGCCCGACCCGCAGACCTGATTGATGCTCCAGGCCGCGCTTTCCTTGGGCAGGCCTGCGTTGATATGTGCCTGACGCGCGGGGTTCTGGCCCTGTGCGGCGGTCAGAACCTGGCCCAGGATGGTCTCGGACACGTCCGACTTGTCGATCCCGGCGCGGTCGACCAGCGCCGACAGCACGGCGGTGCCCAGATCATGCGCGGGGGTGTTGGCGAAGGATCCGCCGAAGCTGCCGACGCCGGTGCGGGCGGCGGATGCGATAACTACATTGGTCATGGGTCCTGTCCTCTGGCCTTGGATGCTGCGGCGCGGGCAGCGCGCAAGCTGGCGCGGTCCCCTGCGGTCCGGCCTTCGCGGGCGGGATAGCGAATCGCGGAAGGAGCGGCAACAGACAGGGTGTCTCAGGCGGCGGCTTCGTTGGTGGGCTTCAGCCAGGGCGGGCGCACACTGGGCGCGCCGAAGAGATACCCTTGCAGGCAATCGACGCCCAGCGTCGCCAGCGCCTCGGCCTCGGCCCGCGTTTCGACCGCTTCGGCGATGACGGCCAGATCAAGGTTGCGCGCCATGGCGATCAGCGCGCGCGCCAGCATCGCGGTATCCCCGTCGCGGTCGATGCCGCGCACGAATTGCCCGTCGATCTTGACCGCATCGAAGAAAAGCTGCCGGAAATGGCGCAGCCCGATGTCGCCCGACCCGAAATCATCCAGCGCGAAGGCGATGCCCAAGGGGCGCAGATCGTCGATGAAGTCGGCGACCAGTTCCGGCACACGCATGACCGACGCCTCGGACATCTCGAGGATGAGCCGTTCGCCGATATGCGGGTCGCGGGCAAGAAACCGGTCGAGGATCCGCCGCCAGGCCTTGTACCCGATGGAGCGCGCCGACATGTTGACCGACAGCCGCAGCTTCGCATTGCCTTCCAGCGCCTTCAGCCCCAGCCGCAAGGCCGCGCAGTCGATCTGGCGGCCAAGTTCGGTGTCTTCCACCGCGCCTATGAAATCGCGCGCGGGGATGACCCGCCCCGTGGGGTCGAGCACGCGGATCAGCCCCTCGTAAAACCCGGTCTCGAACGGGGGGCGTGCCTGCATGACCGGCTGATAGGCCAGCATCACTTCGCCCGCGGCGACGGCGCGCGCGACCATGCCGATCGCGCCGCTGTCGCGGGCATGCACCGCCGCCTCGAGCGGGCTGCCCGCCCCGGTCGGTACATCGGCCATCGCGCGCCTGTCCCTGCCTGCCATGTTCACGCCTTTCGCCGGTGATCCCGCGCGCAGCTTCTTCGCGCCGGGCTAACAAGCCGTTAAGCTTCGGATTCGACACGAATTGCCGTGATACGCGCGGCGGAAAGGCGGGGGCATGGAACGCTGCGGCTGGGCGGGGCCCGAACAGATCTATCTCGACTACCACGACACCGAATGGGGCGTGCCCGAACGCGATGCCCGCGCGCTGTGGGAAAAGCTGGTGCTTGACGGGTTCCAGGCGGGGCTGAGCTGGATCACCATTCTGAAGAAACGCGAGAATTTCCGCGCTGCCTTCGCGGACTTCGACCCCGAGGTGATCGCCCGCTGGGGCGAGGGCGAAGTCGCGCGCTGCCTGGCTGACCCCGGCATCATCCGCCATCGCGGCAAGATCGAGGCGACAATCGGCAATGCGCGCGCCTATCTGGACATTCAGGAGCGTGGCGGCTTCGACGCCTTCCTGTGGGACTATGTCGGCGGAAGCCCGATCCAGAACCGCTGGGCCAGCATGGCCGAGGTGCCCGCCTTCACGCCGCTGTCCGAACGCATCTCGAAAGACCTCAAGAAGGCAGGCTTCCGCTTCTGCGGGCCGACCATCGTCTATGCCTTCATGCAGGCGACGGGGCTGGTGAACGACCACCTTGTCACCTGCCACCGTCACGGGCCCTGCGCCGCGATGGGCTAGAGGCGGGCAAGGATGCGGTCGGCCGCCATCCCGGCCCAGATCGCATAGGTGGCGGGGCTGGGGTGAAAGCCGTCCTCGGCCATCAGCGCCGGGTCGTCGGGCAGATCGAAGGACAGGACATCGCAACCTGGGTGGCGGGCGGCGAGGGTACGCAGGCCTGCGTCCAACCGGGCGGCATGGCGGCCCAGGGTCCAGCGCAGCGGTTGCGGCAGAAGCGGGAAGCGATCCATCGGTGGCAGGCCGGTCAGGATGATTTGGCGCGCGCCGAATTCGCCGGTCAGCCGGTCGATCAGGCGGCCCTGCTGCGACAGCCACACGGGGCGCGGCAGAAACCGTGTTGTGTCGTTGACCCCCAGCGCCACCAGCACTGCATCGAACGGCCCCTCGATCCGGTCAAGCCTGCGCAGCGCGTCGCGGGTCATGTCGCCGGTGCGGGCGTGCAGCTGCCAATCGACCGCGACATGGGGCGAAAGCCGCGCCACCAGTTGCCCCGCCAGCGCCTGATCCTGATGCGGCGCGCCGACGCCCGCCGCAGAACTGTCGCCCAGAATCAGAAGCCGCAGGGGCTGGCCCTGTCCGGCGCTTCCCGCGCGGGGGCCTGCCGCCTCGGGCAGGCGCAGCGCGCGGGTGCGCACCTGCAGCGCCTGCGCGGCCAGCACGGGCAACAGGGCCGCGCGCGCGGGCCAGTCGATGAGGATGTGCCTCACCGGAAGCCCGGCGTGCCCGCATCCTGCGGGTGGCGGGCGAGGTGGCGCGCCTTGATGCCCTCGCTCGTGTCGCGGCTGCCGTCATGGCTCCAGCCCGGGGGGGCCACGGCATACATGACCCTGTCGCGCAGGCTCAGCCCCGGTTGGGTCACGTCGCGCCAGATCGCCAGCCATTCGTGGAAGGCCACGCGCAGCGGGTTGAAGGTGCCAAGGTTCTGCACCAGCCCGTAATCGGGTTTCTCGCTGTCGAGTTCGGTAACGAAGGTGCCGAACAACCTGTCCCAGATGATGAAGACACCGGCGTAATTGGCGTCGAGGTAGCGCGGATTGCGCCCGTGATGGACGCGGTGATGGGATGGCGTGTTCATCACCGCCTCGACCCATCGGGGCAGTTTCCCGATCGCCTCGGTATGGATCCAGAACTGGTAGATCAGGTTCAGCCCGCCGCAGAACAGCACCATCGCCGGGTGAAAGCCCAGAAGCACCAGCGGCGCGCGCATCACGATCATGAAGGTGAAGGTGCCGGTCCAGGTCTGCCGCAGCGCGGTCGTCAGGTTGTAGTGCTGGCTCGAATGGTGATTGACGTGGCTGGCCCAGACCCAGCGGATGCGATGCCCGAAGCGGTGCACCCAGTAATAGCGCAGGTCGTCCAGCACGAAGCACAGCGCCACCACCCACCACGACGTGCCAAGATCGAGAGGCGTCAGCGCCCAGAGCGTCATCAGGAAGGCCCAGGCGACAAAGCCCAGAAGCAGCCCTTCCGCCACGTTCCCCGCCCCCATGATGAGGGACGTGACCGCATCGCGCGTCTCGTACCGCCCGCCGCGCCTGCGCCACGCGATCCACGCGAGCTCGGCCAGGATGGCGGCGATGAAAAGCGGCACTGCCAGCTGCACGACATCGGGATAGCTCAGCATGTCGGTCATGGCTCCTCCATCAGGCGTTTCCAGACCAGCCGGGCGTCCGCGTCAAGCTGCAGGCGGACCCGCGGTGCCGTGAAGTCGGCAAAGACGACGTCGAGCCCGCCCGCCGTGTCGGTGACCTGCGCGGCCCCCAGACGCCGGGCCGCGGTGTCGGCGCCCATGGCCCAGAGCAGGCCCGGCCCTGCATCGGTCAGCACAAGGGCTGCATGCGCATCGCTGCTGATCCAGACGGAGCGGACATCGTCTTCGGGGAAGTGCCGCTGCCAGTCGGCGCGGGCGGTGTCTTCCGACAGCGCGCGCCGCGCGCCGAAGCCCAGCCAGATCGTCAGGACGGCGATCCCGGCGATGCCGAAGACGACAAGACCCAGCAGGATTTCCAGCGGCACGACGCATCCCCCTTCCGCTGCCAGTCAAGCGGAAGGGGGGCTGCCCTGTCAAAGGGGGCGTGGCGTCAGGGCTGGGGTCTCAGTGCGCCATCAGAACGGGCACCGTCGCCTGTTCCAGCATGTTGCGCGTGGCGCCGCCCAGGATTGCCTCGCGGAACCGCGAATGGCCATAGGCGCCCATCACGACCAATCCGGCCTCCTTGTCCTGCACGTGGCGGTTGATCACGTCGGACACACGCGGCAGCGTCTTCGACAGCACGTCGATTTCGCAATGCACGCCGTGACGCGCCAGCATCTGGCCGAGGAACCCGCCCGGGTCCGACCGTTCGGGACCATGCTGCGCCGGGTCGATGACGACGACACGCACCAGTTCGGCGCTGCGCAGGAAGGGCAAGGCGGCGCGCACGGCGGTCATCGCCTCGCGGCTCTGGTTCCAGGCGATCACGACGGTCTTGGGGCGCGGCATAGGGTCGCCCTTGTCCGGCACGACAAGCACAGGCGTGTCCCCGTCGAAGAGCGCGGCTTCCACCACCGCCTCCATCTCGGCGCCGCGGCCTTCGCCATAGGGCTGGCCCAGCACGACAAGGTCCGAGAACCGCGCGCGCAGCGCCACGTGGCGCGCAATGTCCGCCAGCTGCGCCACGCCGTCCTCAAGCGACCAGCGCACGCCGGACTTCTGCAGAAGGTCCTTTGCAAAGGCCGCAACCTCGCCCGCCTCGACGCGGGCCCGGTCCAGAGTTTCCTGCAATATCATGGCGTTGGCGCCAGCGTAGTAATAGCCCGACTGGGTCCGGTCGACGCCGAGGCACAGCGCCTCGACATGGGCGTCAAGCTCGGTCGCGAGCGCGGTGGCATGCGCGATGGGCGCCGTGGCATGGGCGGTCTCGGTCAGCACGGTCAACAGCGATTTATAGGACATCTTGCACCCCTCTTCTGGTGAATGGATTGCCACCACCATAGGCGCGGACCCCTGCCGGGGCCTTGATGAAGGTCAACCGTTCCCGTCGGAGGTCTTGATGCAGATCAAGGCATTCCGACCCCCCTGCAGGCGATGACACCCCCAGTCTGAATCCGTCCGACGCGGCGTTTCGAATCGCGCGGGACAAGACGAAGGGACGAAACATGTTGAATTATCTCAAGCTGATCGTGCTGGGGCTCATCACGCTGTTCGCGATGATGGCCGCCTCCTATGCACGCGATCTGGCCTACCAGGTTCACGCGATCATCGTGATGCTGGTGGCTGCAGGGCTGTTCCTGTGGACCCTGCGGCGCACGGACGAACCCACATCGGGGCGCGATCTGTCGCTGGAATACAATGACGGAGTCATTCGTGCAGGCGTGATCGCCACCGCCGGTTGGGGCGTGGTCGGCTTTCTTGTGGGCGTGGTCATCGCATTCCAGCTGGCCTTTCCGGCGCTCAACTTCGAATGGGCGCAGGGCTATCTGAACTTCGGGCGGCTGCGCCCCCTGCATACCAGTGCGGTGATCTTCGCCTTCGGTGGCAACGCGCTTCTGGCGACGTCGTTCTACGTCGTGCAGCGCACCAGCGCGGCGCGGCTCTGGGGCGGCAATCTCGCCTGGTTCGTGTTCTGGGGCTACCAGCTGGTCATCGTCCTCGCGGCGACGGGCTACGTGCTGGGATCGACCCATGCCAAGGAATACGCCGAACCCGAATGGTATGTGGACTGGTGGCTGACCATCGTGTGGCTGTGCTATCTGGCCGTCTTCCTCGGCACGATCATCAAGCGGAAGGAACCCCACATCTACGTGGCGAACTGGTTCTTCCTGTCCTTCATCGTCACCGTCGCGATGCTGCATGTGGTCAACAACCTCGCCATCCCGGTGTCGATCTTCGGGTCGAAGTCGGTGCAGGTCTTCTCGGGCGTGCAGGATGCCATGGTGCAGTGGTGGTACGGCCATAACGCCGTGGGCTTCTTCCTGACGGCGGGCTTCCTCGGCATGATGTACTACTTCATCCCGAAACAGGCCGAACGTCCCGTCTTCAGCTACAAGCTGTCGATCATCCACTTCTGGGCCCTGATCTTCATCTACATCTGGGCCGGTCCGCACCACCTGCACTACACGGCGCTGCCTGACTGGGCCTCGACCTTGGGCATGGTGTTCTCGATCGTGCTCTGGATGCCGTCCTGGGGCGGCATGATCAACGGGCTCATGACGCTTTCGGGCGCGTGGGACAAGCTGCGCACCGACCCGGTGATCCGGATGATGGTGATCTCGGTCGGCTTCTACGGCATGTCGACCTTCGAAGGCCCGATGATGTCGATCAAGGCGGTCAATTCGCTGTCGCATTACACCGACTGGACCATCGGGCACGTGCATTCCGGCGCTCTGGGCTGGAACGGCATGATCACCTTCGGCGCGCTCTACTTCCTCGTGCCGGTGCTGTGGAAACGCGAGCGTCTCTACAGCCTCAGCCTTGTCTCCTGGCACTTCTGGCTCGCCACCATCGGGATCGTGCTCTACGCCGCCTCGATGTGGGTCACGGGCATCATGGAAGGCCTGATGTGGCGCGAAGTGGATGCAAACGGTTTCCTCGTGAACTCGTTCGCAGACACCGTCGCCGCCAAGTTCCCGATGTATGTGGTGCGCGGTCTGGGTGGGGTCCTGTTCCTCGCCGGCGCGGTCATCATGTGCTACAACCTCTGGATGACCGTGAAGCGGGCGCCGGCCAAAGAGGCCAGCCTTGCCACGGCCGTCCCGGCCGAATGACGAAAGGCTTGGACAATGGCACTTCTTGACAAGCACAAGATCCTTGAGACCAACGCCACGCTTCTTCTGGTGTTCTCGTTCCTCGTGGTGACGATCGGCGGCATCGTGCAGATCGCACCGCTCTTCTGGCTCGAGAACACCATCGAGAAGGTGGACGGCATGCGGCCCTACACGCCGCTCGAACTGGAAGGCCGGGAAATCTATCTGCGCGAAGGCTGCTATGTCTGCCACAGCCAGATGATCCGGCCGATGCGGGACGAGGTGGAACGCTATGGCCACTACAGCCTGGCGGCCGAGTCGATGTACGACCACCCGTTCCAGTGGGGCTCCAAGCGGACGGGGCCCGACCTCGCCCGCGTCGGTGGCCGCTATTCGGATGACTGGCACGTCCAGCACTTCCGCGATCCGCAAAGCGTGGTGCCGGAATCGGTCATGCCGAAATACGGCTTTCTTGAAAAGCGGATGATCGACGGGCGCTATGTCGGTGACCTGCTGTCGACGCATGCCATGATCGGCGTGCCCTATGACGACGCGATGCAGGAGAACGCACAGGCCGACTTCCTGGCCCAGGCGGACCCCGACAGCGACTATGACGGGCTGCTCGAACGCTATGGCGAGAACGTCAATGTCCGCAACTTCGACGGCCAGCCGGGCGTCTCAGAGGCGGATGCGCTGATCGCCTACATGCAGATGCTTGGTACCTTGGTCGATTTCTCGACCTTCACGCCCGACGCGAGCCGCTGAGGAGGGAACCGGATATGGAAACCTATACTTTTCTCCGCGCCTTCGCCGACAGCTGGATGCTGCTTGTGATGTTCGCCTTCTTCATCGGTGTCGTCATCTGGGTCCTGCGGCCCGGCAGCAATGCGACGCACCGGGATGCGGCCGACATCCCGCTGCGGCATCATGACAAACCCGCCCAATCAAAGGAGGCGCGGCCATGAGCAACAAACCCTCTCAACTGCAGAAGGGCGATCCGACGACGACCGGCCATGAATGGGACGGCATTCAGGAGTTCAACAACCCTCTGCCGCGCTGGTGGCTCTGGACTTTCTATGCCTGCATCGCATGGGGTATCGGCTATACCATCGCCTATCCGGCCTGGCCGGGGATCAGCGCTGCCACCCCGGGTCTGCTGGGCTATTCCAGCCGCGGTGAGGTGGCCGAGGAAATCGCTGCGGTCGAAACCCGCAACGCCCCCGTGAACGAACGTCTCGAAGGGGTCGAACTGGCGTCGGTGGCCGATGATGCCGAGCTTCACTCCTATGCTGTCTCGTCGGGCGCCGCCGTCTTCCGAACCTGGTGCGCGCAGTGCCATGGTTCGGGGGCGGGCGGGGTTCAGGCCTCGGGCTATCCGAACCTGCTGGATGACGACTGGCTCTGGGGTGGCGACATCGACGCGATCCACCAGACCGTCACCTTCGGTATCCGGAACGAGGAATACGACGACGCCCGCTATTCCGCGATGCCCGCTTATGGCGACATGTTCACCACCGAAGAGATCTCGCAGGTCGTGAACTTCGTCCAGACTCTGTCGGGCGGCACGGCCAACGACCCTGCACAGGTCGAAGCCGGGTCGGTCCTTTTTGCTGACAATTGCTCGGCCTGCCATGGCGAGGCCGGTGAAGGCGACATCAATCAGGGTGCGCCGAACCTTGCCGACGCGATCTGGCTTTATGGCGGAGACTACGCGGCGCTGACCTACACGGTCACGAATGCCCGCTTCGGCATCATGCCGGGCTGGCAGGACCGTCTGTCCGAGGCAGAAATCCGCGCCGTTGCGCTTTACGTCCACCAGCTGGGCGGGGGGCAATAGGCCTGCAAGGAATGTCCCGGCGGCACCGACATCCGCCGCCGGAACAGCGCCGACGCCCCGATCTGTTCGCGCGTTTCCTGGGGCGTCGGCGCAAACAACGGAAGGGGTCGCACCGGTCGGTGCGGCCCCTTTGCCCTTGCGGCAGAACGCCGCCGCGCCACGGAAAAAGATATCTGGGCGATGCGCTTTTTGACTCAGGTCAAGGTTTCCGCCCGACCCCGGTGCCAGAACCGGACCGAAGCAGAAGTCTGAATCCGGAGTCAGCCAAGTGTCTGATAGCGCCCAACCGCAACAAAGCCTCTATGCCGCGCGCGAACCGATCTTTCCCCGCCGCGTCTCGGGCCCGTTCCGGAATCTCAAATGGATTCTCATGGCGGTGACGCTGGGCATCTATTACATCACGCCCTGGATCCGCTGGGACCGCGGCCCCGACCTGCCCAACCAGGCGGTTCTGCTCGACCTCGCCCACCGCCGCTTCTACTTCTTCTGGATCGAGATCTGGCCCCACGAATTCTATTTCGTCGCGGGTCTGCTGATCATGGCGGGGCTGGGCCTGTTCCTGTTCACATCGGCGCTGGGCCGGGTCTGGTGCGGCTATGCCTGTCCGCAGACGGTATGGACCGATCTCTACATCCTGGTCGAACGCTGGGTCGAAGGCGACCGCAACGCGCGCCTGCGCCTGCACCGGCAGAAGGGCTGGGATCTGCGCAAGGGCCGGCTTCGGATCACGAAATGGACGCTGTGGCTTCTGATCGGGCTGGCGACCGGGGGGGCCTGGGTCTTCTACTTCGCCGACGCGCCGACGCTGCTGCGGGATCTGGTGACGCTGAACGCCCATCCCGTCGCCTATACGACGATGGCGATCCTGACCGGCACGACCTTCATCTTCGGCGGCTTCGCGCGCGAACAGATCTGCATCTATGCCTGCCCCTGGCCACGCATTCAGGCCGCCATGATGGACGAGGACACGATCACCGTCGGCTACCGCGCCTGGCGGGGTGAACCGCACAAACATTCCGAAGAGGTCAAGGCCGGCGCCGAGATGGGCGACTGCATCGACTGCATGGCATGCGTGAACGTCTGCCCCATGGGCATCGACATCCGCGACGGACAGCAACTCGAATGCATCACCTGTGCGCTGTGCATCGACGCCTGCGACGACGTGATGGCCAAGATCGGCAAGCCGCGCGGGCTTATCGATTACCTCGCCCTGTCCGACGAAGAGGCCGAGCGTGAACATCGCGCGCCCAAGTCGGTCTGGCGCCACATCCTGCGCCCGCGCACGATCCTTTACACCGTGCTGTGGTCGCTGGTGGGCATCGGCCTTGTCTTCGCGCTGTTCATCCGGGCACCCTTCGACATCACCGTGGCGCCGGTGCGCAACCCGACGCATGTGATCATGTCCGACGGGTCGATCCGCAACACCTATGACGTGCGCATCCGCAACAAGTACGGCGAAGAGGGTACCTTCCGGATCGTCGCCACCGGCCATCCCGCGATGAGTGTCGATCTCGAAGGTGTCGACGGCGACACGGTGACCATCGCACCGCAGGAAATGCGCCTGCAGCGGGTCTATGTGACCATGCCCGCGGGCACTGGCCCGGCGCAGGCCGAACGCACCGACTTCCGCTTCTGGATCGAGGACGTGAACAGCGCCGCACGTGAACACAAGGACACCAGCTTCTTTGGACAGGGGAACTGAGACATGAAGACACGCGAATTCACCGGTCGCCATGCGGCGATGGTCTTTGTCGGAGCCTTCGGGATCATCTTCGCGGTCAACATCGCGCTGGCGGTGAACGCGGTGCGGACCTTCCCGGGGCTTGAGGTCAGGAATTCCTATGTGGCGTCGCAGACCTTCGACATCCGCCGGGATGCGCAGCTGGCGCTGGGCTGGGAGGTGCGGGCGGTGGCGCAGGACGGCCGCGTCATCCTGTCGATCACCGACCGTGACGGCAAGCCGGTCGAAGTCGGGGCGCTGAGCGCCGTTCTGGGGCGCGCCACCCATGTGAAAGACGACATGGCCCCCGAATTCGTCTTCGACGGGCAGGCCTATGTGGCCGAGGCCGACCTGGCCCCGGGCAACTGGAACATCCGGATGACGGCGCGGGCGGAAGACGGAACCGAGTTCGCGCAGCGCGTCATCTTGCATATCCGCGGCTGAACCTGACATGCCCCCCGACGGCATCCTTCCGCAATCCGCCGCAGCCTGCCCGGGCTGCATCGCCGCGCCTGCGCAGGCGGTCGAGGTGCCCCTGCCGAATGCGCGCCTCGCGCTGTCGCTGCCGGGCATCCACTGCCAGGCCTGTATCGCCACGGTCGAGCGCGCGCTCGAAGCCGTGCCCGGCGTGCGTTCGGCGCGGGTGAACCTGACCTTGCGCCGCGCGATGGTGGATGCAGCCCCCGACATGACTGCGGCCGAGCTGATCCCGGTGGTCGAGGCGACGGGATACGAGGCGCATGAACTCGACCAGGGGGCGCTGCAGGCCACAGTGACCGACCGCGCGGGGCGCGATCTCTTGATGCGCATGGCGGTCGCGGGCTTTGCCTCGATGAACGTGATGCTTCTGTCGGTATCGGTCTGGTCCGGGGCGGATGCCGCGACCCGCGACATGTTCCACTGGATATCGGCCGCCATCGTCTTTCCCGCCATCGCCTTTTCGGCGCAGCCCTTCTTCCGCAGCGCATGGTCCTCACTGAAGGCCAGACGGCTGAACATGGACGTGCCCATCGTTCTGGCCATCGTTCTCGCCCTCGTGACCTCGCTGTGGGAGACGATGCTGTCGGGCCACCACGCCTATTTCGACGCGGCGATCGCGCTGACCTTCTTCCGTCTGGGGGGGCGGTATCTCGATCACCGCACGCGGGCGGCGGCCCGGTCGGCGGCCGAGGACCTGACCGC
>CAZNMV010000028.1:0-16653 GCA_964573835.1 uncultured Aestuariivita sp.
TTGCCGGTCATGCGATATCCTCCACCTGATCCAGATAGGCACCATAGCCTTCCGACTCCATGTCGTCACGATGGACGAAACGCCGGGACGCGGAATTGATGCAATAGCGTAGCCCGCCCCGGTCGCGGGGCCCGTCGGGGAAGACATGGCCCAGATGGCTGTCGCCATGGGCCGAGCGCACCTCGGTCCGGATCATGCCAAGGGTGCGGTCTTCGATTTCGAGGACATGGGCGTGTTCGATGGGCTTGGTGAAGCTGGGCCAGCCGCAGCCCGAATCGTACTTGTCGGACGACGCGAAGAGCGGTTCGCCCGAGACGATGTCGACATAGATGCCCGGTTCCTTGTTCTTGAGGTATTTGCCGGTGCCGGGGCGTTCCGTGCCGCTGCGCTGGGTCACGTAGAATTCTTCCGCCGACAGGGCGGCGATGCGGTCGGGGTTCTTGGTCCAGGATGGCATGGGGCGCTCCTCTCTCTTGTGGGCTTGCGTGTAATCTGGCGCGTCCGGCGGGAAAGGGAAGACGCATTTCAGACCGCACGCGCCGGTATGACGGATGATCCGGCCGCGGATCCGGGTCGTATCACCAAAGATACATCAGGGAGAACGGGATGCTGCGCGTTGTGGCGATCATGGTCTGGGCGGTGATGGCGCCGGTGGCGCAGGCGGGCGGTCTGACGGCAAGCTTTCCGTCCATCGACGGGGGCATGCTGAACCTCGAGGATTGGCGGGGGCGTCCGGTGCTGGTGGTCAACACCGCATCGAAATGCGGCTTCACCGATCAATATGCCGATCTTCAGGCGCTTTATGACCGCTACCGGGACCGGGGGCTGGTGGTGCTTGCCGTGCCATCGGACGATTTCAATCAGGAACTGGGCAGCGCCGCCGAGGTGCAGGCCTTCTGCGAGATCAATTACGGCCTCGACCTGCCGATGACCGATATCCTGCCGGTTCGGGGCGCGGGGGCGCATCCCTTCTTCCGCGCGGTGCGGGCCGAGACGGGGTTCGAACCCCGCTGGAATTTCCACAAGATCCTGATCGACGGTGAGGGGCGCGTGGCCGGCACCTGGGGGTCGGGAACGCGGCCTCTGTCGGGGGCGATCGTGTCTCAGGTGGAACCGCTTCTGAACTGAGCGCGCCTCAGCGGGGGCCCGGCGTCCAGACCAGGGAGGAGGATGACCCCTGCCTGCTGGGCGGCAGCCCGAAGGCCCGGGCATAGCTGCGCGAGAAATGCGAGACGGTCTTGAACCCGCAGGCCGTCGCGACATCGGTGATCGACAGCGTCGTCTGGCGCAGAAGATCGCGCGCCTTTTCAAGCCGCATCGTCATGTAATGCCGTTTGGGCGAGGTCTGAAGGTTCTGCTGGAACAGCCGTTCGAGCTGCCGCGTGGACAGGCCCACCAGATCGGCGATTTCATCCGGGGTCATCGGGTCTTCGATGTTGTTGTCCATGATCTGCAGCGCCATGGCGAGCCGCCCGTGGCGCACCCGGTGCGCAACAGACCCGATGCGGCGCTGGGCGTGGGCCTGGCTGCGCGGATCGGCATAGACCATCTGGTCGGCGACCCAGTTGGCCAGTTCGGGCCCGTATTCCGCATGCACGCGGTACAGCATCAGGTCCATCGACGCGGCCCCGCCCGCGCAGGAAAAGACGCGACCATCGACGGCGAAAAGCGATTCCTCGACGATCACGTCGGGGACGAGTTCGGCCAGCGCGCTGCGATATTCCCAATGTGTGGTCACCCGTTTGCCGCGCAGAAGGCCCGCGCGCGCCAAGAGCCACGCCCCTGCCGAGAGCGCTCCGAAATCCATGCCCTTCTTCGTTTCGCGCCTGAGCCAGGCAAGCAGGCGCGGAGTGGCGCCCAGGCCCGCATTCTCGCCTGCGCAGAGGATCAGGGTTTCGTCGCGCCGCAGATCGCACAGGCCACTGTCCACCGCCACCGTGACGTCGTTATAGGCCGGGCAGGGCGCGCCGTTTTCCGACAGGATGCGCCATGAATAGAACTGCCGCCCCGACGGGTGACGGTTGGCAAGCGTCAGCGCCTCGAGTGCACAGGCAAAGCCCAGTTGCGAATAGCCCGGCACCAGCACGAAGGCATAGCGCCGGGGGCCATCCGGGGGCGGCATGTGCGCCTCAGGCCGCGAGCGCGGCGTCGAGCAGGCCCTGCAGGCTGTGCCGGCGCGGGTCGTTCTCGACGCGGGCGATTTCGTCGGAACCCTTCATGGCGACAAGAGTCGACTGGCGGCGCACCTTCATGCGCCGTTCCGCCCATTCCGACGGCCCGTAGGTATCCCAATCGACATCGACGAAGGTCAGCCGGCGGTAACCCGGGTTTTCGCGAAGGAGGTCGGCGATGATTTCTTCCTTCATGCGGCAGGTCCAGGACCAGGAGGTGCGGAAATTGTAGATCACGCTGTCGCCGGTTTCGCGCAGCGCGCGCGGCAGGGTCCGGTCATAGGTGACCGCCTCGTATGCGGCGCGGGCGGGCAGGGGCACAAGCGTCAGCGCGGCGGCGGAAATCGTCAGGAACTGGCGGCGGATCACGGGGCGGGGTCCCTTTGTTCACTTGGTCTGGTCAGTCACCTTAGCGCGTCCCGTCTGGCGGGCAAGCTGCACCGCAAGGATGCCAAGCGTGATGATCGCAACGCCGAGAATGTCGCGCGGGCCCAGCCGTTCGCCCAGAAGGACGGCGGCGATGGCCACCCCGAAGACGGGGTTGAGGAAGTGGAACGTCGCCGCGCGGATCGCGCCGATGCGGTTGACCAGCAGGAACCACACGAGCGTCGCGGCCAGCCCGGGGACCAGCGTGGTGTAGATGAAGGCGAGCAGCAGCGGCCATGTCGGATTGACGCGCGGCGTTTCCACCGCCAGCGCCACAACGAACAGCGCCGCTGCCCCCACCAGCATCTGCAGGCCCACGACCATCAGGAAATTGCCGCCCGACATTGCACCGCGCAGCGCCAGCGTCGCGAATGTGAGCGCGAGAACCCCGATCCCGCACAGCGCGACACCGTAGAGATCGACACCCGCGCCGATCCGCGACCCCATGATGAGCGTGACGCCGACGAAGCCCGCCGCCAGCCCCGCGATCCCCAGCGCGCCCAGCTTTTCTCGGAAGATCAGCCAGGTGGACAGCGCGACAAGAAGCGGCATGGTCGAGGCGATGATGGCGGCAAGCCCGGCTTCGACCGTTTGCATGGCAACGAAGTTCAGGCCCAGATAAAGCGCGTTCTGGCAGATCCCGAAGAGGATCGTGGCCTTCCATTGCGCGCGGGTGAGCCGCCAGGACTGCCCCAGCATCCAGGCGATCCCGACGCCGAGCAGGCCCGAGATCAGGAAGCGCAGCGCCAGCGCGTATAGGGGCGAGGCATCGGCGACGATGATCCGGGCCGAGGCGAAGGCCGAAGACCACATGAGGGCAAAGGCCAGCCCCATGGCGATGGCGCGCAGATCCATGACGTCTCCCTCCCGGTTGGGTGCGACCCAAGCGGATTTCATGAACATGTGCAAGGCTTGGGGATTGGGACAGGCCCTAGCCGGGAAGCTTGCCCGCCATGCGCCGGATGAAGCCGGCGCAGTCCGCTGGCGCGGTGAGGGGGATCATGTGGCCGCGGCCGGGAAGTTCGGCATAATCCGCCCCCGTTCTGTCGGCCAGCGCCTTGCCCTGGATGGCGGGGTCGAGGATGGCGTCGTCGGCTCCGAACAGGATGCCCATGGGCACCTTCAGTTCGCCTTCGCGCCCCACCACGTCACTGGCCGAGGCGCGGCTGCGCGCCATGTCCTGGGCGGCGGCGATAAAGCTTTCGGGGCGGCGGCCCAGCATGCTGCCGCCGCGTTCGAGGAACCCGTCGCTGAGAGGTTCGGGGGCGAATATCGCGGTGAAGATCTTCTTCTCCATCAGCAGTGCCATGGCGCCCGAAAACGTGTGGCCGATCACGGGGATCAGCCAGGGCTGCTTGATGTCGATGCCCTTGAAGGCGTCGGGAACCTTGTCGATGGGCGCGGTTGTCGGACAGATCAGCGTCAACGCGCCGACGCGGTCGGGATGGTTCAGCGCGAGCGCGAGCGCGATAGCCCCGCCCAGCGAATGACCCACGACCAGCGGCTGGCCCAGGTCTTCGGCGGCGATGAAATCGGCGATCATGCGGGCCTGTTCGGCCAGCGTCGCCTGATCGGCGCCGTCCCGTTCGGACCAGCCACAGCCGGGCCGGTCGATCGCGATCACGCGGAAGTCGGCCTCGAGCTCGGAGGTCAGTGCATAGGTGAAGTTGAGGTGATTTCCGCCCAGCCCGTGGATCATCACCACCGGCTGCCCGCTGCCCCGGTCGACCCAGTGGATGGTGCCACCGCGGACGCGGGTGATGCGGCCTCTGCGCGGGTTCTGGGCGGCGGCGGCGCTGCCTACGAACTGGGTGACGATCGTCACCAGCAGCAGGAGGAGGACGACGACCAGACCAACATATCCGACGACCGACATTGGGGCACCTCGCCTTTCACACGATGCCGGGCAGTCTTCCCCGCCCGCGGCGCAGGCGCAACCCCATGCAGGCCACGAAAAAGGGCCACCCGAGGGCGGCCCTGCTTTACCTTTCCGGTCCCGGGGGACGTATCAGCCGTTGACGCTGTCCTTCAGGGCCTTGGCAATGGTCACCTTGACGACCTTGTCGGCAGGCTTCTTGAACTGGTCGCCGGTGGCCGGGTTGCGCACCATCCGCTCGGGGCGTTCGCGGCAGTAGATCTTGCCGACGCCGGGCAGGGTGACGGAGCCGCCATTGCCCACTTCCCGCGTGATGATGCCGGTCATCGCGTCCAGCGCCATGCCCGCGGTTTTCTTGTCGCTGCCCATTTCTTCAGCCAGTGCGGCGACGAGCTGGGTCTTGGTCATCGGTTTTGCCATTTTTCTGGTCTCCTTCGTCCGCCCGAATTCTTTGGGGCCTCGTGGCATCGATTTAACGGTATGTTGTGGGTAAACACAACGAATAGTGGGCGGGTGCAAGCAGAAAACGGCTGTTTTCGGCTTTTCCGCGGGGTCAGAGGAAGGCGGTTTCGTCGAAAGACCGCAATTTCCGGCTGTGCAGGCGCTCCAAAGGCATGCCCCGCAGCCCTTCCATCGCGCGGATTCCGATCTTCAGATGGCGCGCGACCTGGCGTTTGTAGAAGTCCGACGCCATCCCCGGAAGCTTGAGTTCGCCATGCAGCGGTTTGTCGCTCACGCACAGAAGCGTGCCGTAAGGCACCCGGAACCGGTAGCCGTTCGCCGCGATCGTGGCGCTTTCCATGTCAAGCGCGATGGCGCGCGACTGGCTCAGCCGCTGCACGGGGCCGGCATGTTCGCGCAGTTCCCAGTTGCGGTCGTCGATGGTGGCGACCGTGCCGGTGCGCATGATGCGCTTGAGGTCATAGCCGTCGAGCTGCGTCACCTCGGCCACGGCGCGTTCCAGCGCGATCTGGATTTCGGCCAGGGCCGGGATCGGCACCCAGACCGGCAGATCGTCGTCGAGCACGTGATCTTCGCGCAGATAGGCGTGTGCCAGAACGAAGTCGCCCAGCGCCTGACCGTTCCGCAGCCCGGCGCAATGGCCCACCATAAGCCAGGCATTGGGGCGCAGGACGGCGATATGGTCGGTCGCCGTCTTCGCGTTCGATGGGCCGACGCCGATATTGACCAGTGTGATCCCGTTCCCGTCCGGCCGTGTCAGGTGATAGGCGGGCATCTGCGGCAGTTTCAGCGGATGCAGCAGCGGCGCGTCCGCGTCTGTGATGCGGACGTTGCCGGTGCTGACGAAGGCTTCATAACCGCTGGTGCTGTCGGCAAGGCAGGCGCGGGCATAGGCCTCGAATTCCTCGACATAGAACTGGTAGTTGGTGAAGAGCACATGGTTCTGGAAATGCGCCGGATCGGTCGCGGTGTAATGGCTGAGCCGGGCGAGCGAATAATCGACGCGCTGCGCGCTGAACGGGGCAAGCGGCTGCGTGCCGTCCGGGGAGGAATAGGTGCCGTTCACGATATCGTCGTTGGTCGATGACAGGTTCGGCACGTCGAAGACATCGCGCAGGGTGAAGTCGGCGGCACCCTCGTGCGGAACGGTGATCGTCGCATCGTTCTGCACGGCGAAATGCACCGGGATCGGCGTAACAGAAGGCTGGATGGTCACCGGGCGGCCGTGATTGCGGATCAGAAGGTCGATCTGCTGGGTCAGGTAGTTGCGGAAGAGATCCGGCCGCGTGATCGTCGCGGTATAGGTTCCGGGGGCCGAGACATGGCCGAAGGTCAGCCGCGTGTCCACCTTGGCATAAGTCGACGTGGTGAAGCGGATCTCGGGGTAATAGGCGCGGATGCGATGGTCGGGCGCGCCCGTCTTCATCACCTGCGAAAAGCGGTCGCACAGCCCCCGCACAGCGCTGGAATAGAGCCGTTCGAGATGGACGACTGCCTTGTCCGCGTCGGTGTATTCGCCCGCGTCGGTCAGGCCAAGGGTTTCTATGTCGGTCATGAAAGTGGCTCTAAATGGTGGATTTCTCGGAAGCTGCACAGGTCGATCATGCCCTTGTCCGAGATCCGCTATTCAGGGATCACCACCAGCGCAAGCGGCGAATGCTGCATATATGCATTTTTGATGCTGCAGCCGCAATCGACCATCGCCTACACCAGACGGTTGGCCTTGGCGGCGACCTCGGATGCCGGGCTGTCGCTCATCAGCCTCGCGATGGGAAGTTCGACCAGCGCCAGTTCCTGCCCGTCGCGGAAGACGGTGATGCCGCCGCCCACCTGCGTCAGACGGTTCGCGGCCATCGCCATGTTATCCCGGCAGGTGCCGACGACGATCATGTGGTGGCTGTCATGCGCGACGGTCGATGCCATCGCCATCCGGCCCGTATAGCCGAACCCCGACACCAGCGCATTGGTGACGCCGCCGGTGGCGCGGTGGCGTTCCACCAGCGCGATCTGGCAGACGTCGCCCTGGGTTTCCACAAGGCCTTCGCTCACCACCATCTCGCGCAGCAGTGCTTTTGTCGGCGCCTGATTTTCCACCACACCGATCACGTTGGCGCGCAGCGCATTGGCGCCTTCCGGCGCGCGGATCTCAAAGTTTTCCTTGCTTAGAGCCTGTTTCACCCGGACCGTGGCGCGCGCATGGGCGGGCCAGTCGTAATGCGGGCAGTCGACAAGGCAGACGCCCGCTTCGGCCACCTTCACGCCGCGCGCCCAGACTTCTTCGATGGGCAGGCTGCGCAAGTCGGAGGTCAGGATCAGGTCGGCCCGCCGCCCCGGCGCCAGGCTGCCCAGTTCGCGCTCCAACCCGAAATGGGTGGCGGTGTTGATCGTCGCCATCTGCAGCGCCACCAGCGGATCGCAGCCGCAGTCGATCGCGTGGCGCAGCACGCGGTTCATGTGGCCATCGTTCACCAGCGTGCCGGAATGGCAATCGTCGGTGCACAGGATGAAGTTGCGGGGGTCGAGCCCCTTTTCGGTGACGGCGGTGATCTGCGCCTTCACGTCATACCACGCGCTGCCCAGCCGCATCATCGCGCGCATGCCTTGCCGGACGCGGGCGATGGCGTCGGCCTCGGTCGTGCCTTCGTGATCATCGGCGGGCCCGCCCGCGACGTAGGCTGCAAAATCAGTCCCTAACAGGGGAGATGCGTAATGCCCGCCCACGGTTTTCCCCGCGCGTTGGGTCGCCGCGATCTCTGCCAGCATCTGCGCGTCACCCGCCGCGACGCCGGGAAAGTTCATCATCTCGCCCAGCCCGATGATCCCGGGCCAGGTCATGGCCTCGGCCACGTCTTCTGCTGTGATCTCGTACCCGGTCGTTTCGAGCCCCGGGGCAGACGGCGCGCAGGATGGCATCTGCGTGAAGATGTTGACCGGCTGGAGAGCTGCCTCATCATGCATCATGCGCACGCCCCGCAGGCCCAGCACGTTCGCGATCTCGTGCGGATCGGTGAACATGGTCGTTGTGCCATGGGGGATTACGGCGCGGGCGAATTCTGCCGGGGTCAGCATGCCGGACTCAACATGCATGTGCCCGTCGCACAGCCCCGGGATCATGTAGCGCCCGCGCGCCTCGACCACCTGTGTATCGGGGCCGATGCAATGGCCCGCATCAGGCCCTATGAGAGCGATCCTGCCCTTCGCGACGGCGATGTCGTGACCCGGCAGCGCCTCGCGCGTGTGGACATTGACCCAGATGCCGCCGCGGAAGACCGTGTCGGCCGCCGCGCGCCCGGCGGCCACTGCGACAAGGGTGGCGGCGACATCCGCCCAGGCGGGAAAAGCTGCATGGTTCATGGGGAAAGTGTCGCGAGTTTCCGGGCGCGCGCAAGCCCTGTCTTGCGGGGCTGCCTGCGATCCCTCAGGCTTCATTCATGGATTACGATTCGATTGATGCCGAAGGGTTCGGCCGGTCGCTGAAGGGCATCGGCCTCAACATCCTTGTGCGCGATGTGCAAGCCACTTCGGCCCTGTTAGAGACTGTTTTCGCCATGTCTTGCCATCAAGTGACGCGGGATTTCGCCATCGTCCGATATGGCGCACAGGTCTTTCAGCTCCATGCCGACGGCACCTATCATGCCAACCCGCTGCTCGGGCTGCTGCCCGAAAACCCGCCGCGCGGCGCAGGCATCGAGATCCGGCTATACGACACCGACCCCGATGCGGCCGTGGCGCGGGCCGAAGCGGCAGGGCTGGCCATCCTGCAGCCCCCCACCGACAAGCCCCATGGCCTGCGCGAGGCCTATATCCTGTGCCCCGACGGCTATGCCTGGGTGCCGTCGCGGCTCAAGTCCGGCTGAGAGCGTCGCAAACGGGCTTGCGCGCGCCCGCGCGTCGGGCCAGCCTGCCCGGCGGGAGGATTGCCGATGACCGTCACCAACCTGCGACCGAACATGGACCACTGGGCCGATCGCGTGGAGCTTGCCGCCGCGTTCCGCTGGACCGCGCGGCTCAACATGCACGAGGCCGTGGCGAACCATTTCAGCCTGGCCATCAATGCCGACGGCACGCGGTTCCTGATGAACCCCAACCAGCGGCATTTCGCCCGCATCCGCGCCAGCGACCTGATCGTGGTGGACGCGAACGACCCCGAAACGCTGACCGGCCCCGATGCGCCCGACCCCACCGCCTGGGGCCTGCATGGCGGCATTCACCGCCACGTCCCGCATGCCCGTTGTGCCATGCATGTGCATTCGATCTTTGCCACCGTGCTGGCGAGCCTGGCCGACTCGCGCCTGCCGCCGATCGACCAGAACTGTGCCACCTTCTTCAACCGTATCGTGATCGACGAAAACTATGGCGGTCTTGCCTTCGAGGAAGAGGGCGAACGCTGCGCCGGGCTGTTCGACGACCCCCGCAAGAAGGTCATGGTCATGGGCAATCACGGTGTTCTCGTGATCGGCCAGAGTGTGGCGGAAACCTTTAATAGACTCTATTATTTCGAACGCGCGGCCGAAACCTATATCCGTGCGCTGCAGACGGGGATGCCGCTGCGGGTCCTGCCCGACGACGTGGCAGAGAAGACCGCGCGCGAGCTCGAGGCCTATCCCGAACAGGACGTGCGGCATCTGGCCGAACTGAAGGCGATCCTCGATGCCGAGGGATCGGATTACGCAAGCTGACCGCGCGGGAGAACGCGATGCAATACGGGCTGACCGAAGAACAGGAAATGATCGTCCAGGCGGTGCGGAGTTTCGTGGAACACGAGATCTATCCGCACGAGGATCTGGTGGAACGGACCGGCGAGGTCCCTGCCGAGATCGCCGACGAGATCAAGCGCAAGACGATAGAATTGGGCTTCTATGCCTGCAACTTCCCGGAAAGCGTGGGCTGCGCGGGCCTTGGCCATCTGGAATTCGCGCTGGTCGAACGGGAGTTGGGCCGCGGGTCGATGGCGCTGAACCATTTCTTCGGGCGACCGCAGAACATCCTGATGGCCTGCGCGGGCGACCAGATCGATCGTTACCTTATGCCCGCGGTGCGGGGCGAACGGATGGACGCGCTGGCCATGACCGAACCCGGTGCGGGATCGGACGTGCGCGGCATGAAATGCAGCGCCCGGCGGGACGGCGGCGACTGGGTGGTGAACGGGACGAAACACTTCATCTCGGGCGCCGAACACGCCGATTTCGTCATCGTCTTCGTGGCGACGGGCGAGGATGACACGCCCAAGGGCCCGAAGAAGCGGATCACCTGTTTTCTGGTCGACCGCGGGCACCCCGGTTTCACGATCCGCCACGGCTACAAGTCGGTCAGCCACCGCGGCTACAAGAACATGATCCTCGAATTCGACGATTGCCGCCTGCCCGATGCCCAGGTTCTTGGCGAGGTCGATGGCGGGTTCGAGGTGATGAACACCTGGCTCTACGCGACCCGCATCACGGTCGCGACGATGTGCGTGGGCCGGGCACGGCGCGTCTTTGACTATGCGCTGGACTATGCTGCGACGCGCGAACAGTTCGGCCAGAAGATCGGCAAGTTTCAGGGTGTCAGCTTCCAGATCGCCGACATGATCACCGAAATCGACGCGGCCGACCTGCTGACGCTGGCCGCCGCCGACCGGCTGGACAAGGGCCTGCCCGCCAACCGCGAGATCGCGTCCGCCAAGCTTTACGCGTCGGAGATGCTGGCGCGGGTGACGGATGCGGCGATCCAGGTGCATGGCGGGATGGGGCTGATGGACGACTATCCCCTGGAACGGTTCTGGCGCGACGCGCGGGTGGAGCGGATCTGGGACGGAACATCGGAGATCCAGCGCCACATCATCAGCCGCGATCTCTTGCGGGCGCTGGGAGCATGAGGGGTTTCGTCTTGCCTGCGGCAAGCCGACCGACGCGGGGGCTCTGCCCCCGCACCCCCGGGATATTTTGGGCGAGAGGAAGAAGGGAGGCCGCGCGAACGACCCCCCTTCGGGAAGAGAAACTCTCTTCCCCTCGCACGGTCATCGGCGTCCCCGCCTGTACCGTGACAGGAGACTCGCTGAAGGTGGTTAAGAAATCGTTGCTTCCTCTCGCTGAAAGTATCCCCGCCGGAGGCTCCCGCATTCGCCATCCGCGCAGGGGCCGGGCGTGACGCGCGATCTGTCCCGTTTGCTGAACCCGCGGCTTGTCGCCGTGGTCGGCGGCGGTGCGTGGTGCGCGGGCATCGTCGATGCCGCGCGGCGGATCGGATACAAGGGCCGGATCGTGCCGGTGCATCCCGCGGGCAAGGTGATCGCCGGGCTGCAATCTGTGCCTTCGCTGGCCGATATCGGCGCGCCCATCGACGCGGCCTTTATCTGCGTGAACCGTCACGCCACCATCGGTGTGGTGGAGGAACTGCGCGCGCTGGGGGCGGGCGGGGCGGTCTGTTTCGCATCGGGCTTCCGCGAGGCTGTGGCGGAATCGGCCGATGGCGGCGATCTGCAGAACCGGCTGCTCGAGGCGGCGGGGGACATGCCGGTCCTGGGACCGAACTGTTATGGCTTCGTGAATGCCCTTGATAGGGCCGCAATCTGGCCCGACCAGCACGGGATGCAGCCGGTCGAACGGGGCGTCGCGATCCTGACGCAGTCGTCCAACATCGCGATCAACCTGACCATGCAGCGGCGCGCGCTGCCCATCGCCTTCATGGTCACCTGCGGCAACCAGGCCCAGACCGGGCAGGCGGAAATCGCGCGCGCGCTTCTGCGCGATCCGCGCATCACCGCGCTGGGTCTGCATATCGAAGGCTTCACCGATCTGGCCCAGTGGCATGCGTTGGCGCGAGAGGCGGCAGCGCGCGGTGTGCCCATCGTGGCGCTGAAATCCGGCGCGTCGGAACAGGCGCAGCGGGCGACGGTGTCACATACGGCCTCGCTGGCCGGCAGCGATGCGGGTGCGCAGGCGCTGCTCGACCGGCTGGGGATCGCGCGGGCGCGGGATATCCCGACCTTCCTCGAGACGCTGAAGCTCTTTCACCTCTACGGGCGTCTCGATGCGCCGACGGTCAGCGCGATCAGCTGTTCGGGTGGTGAAGCCAGCCTTGTCGCCGACAGCGCGGTGGGGCGCGATCTGTCCTTCCCCGACCTGACGCAGGATCAGCGAACCCGTCTGCGCGGCGCGCTGGGGCCGATGGTGGCGCTGGCCAATCCGCTGGATTACCACACCTATGTCTGGCGCGATGTTTCGGCGATGACGGCGGCGTGGTCGCCGATGGCGGATCCGCATATCGGCATGACGCTGGCCATCGTCGATTATCCCCATACCGACGCGACCGACTGGGAATGCGCCACGCAGGCCGCAATCAACGTGCGTGCGACAACAGGGCGGCCCATCGCGATGGTGGCAACCCTGCCGGAACTGATGCCCGGCGACGTCGCCGAACGGCTGATGGCGGCAGGCGTGCTGCCGGTCTCGGGCCTGGAGGAGGCGCTTGGCGCGGCCGAGATTGCGGGAAAAAAGCCCTTTTTAGAGCCTGATATGGCGCTGGAACCCGGGCCTGCGCCCGAAGCCCCCCGCCTGCTGGACGAGGCCGTGGCGAAGGCGCTTTTGGCCGCGCATGGCGTGCCGGTGCCCGAAGGCGTCGTCTGCGACCGCGCGGGTCTTGGCGCGGTGACGCTGGACGGGCCGCTCGCGCTCAAGACGCTGGGTCTTGCGCACAAGTCCGAAGCCGGGGGCGTGCGGTTGGGCCTTTCCGCCGCCGATCTGGCGCAGGCGGCGGCGGACATGCCGGGTGAACGGTTCCTCGTCGAACGGATGGTTACCGGGGGTGTGGCGGAACTCCTCATGGGTGTCACGCGCGATCCAGCGCATGGCTTCGTGCTGACGCTGGGCGCGGGCGGTGTGATGACCGAACTGATCGGTGACACCGCGTCGATGCTGGTCCCGTCGGGGCGCGAGAGGGTTGAACAGGCTCTAACAAGCCTGAAATGGGGCAAGCTCTTGCGTGGGTTCCGGGGTAAGCCGCCCGCCGACATGGGTGCCATCGTCGATGCGGTCATGGGACTGCAGGCCTTTGTCGCCGCCCATGCCGATACGCTGGACGAGGTCGAGGTGAACCCGCTGATCTGCACGCCCCATGGCGCGGTCGCCGCCGATGCGCTGATACGGAAAGGATGAGGACATGAACCCGATCAGGACGCGCCGCGACGGCGCCATTTTCGAGGTCACGCTGGACCGGCCCAAGGCGAATGCCATCGATCTCGCCACCAGCCGCATCATGGGCGAGGTCTTCGCCGAGTTCCGTGACGACCCTGATCTGCGGGTGGCCATCCTTACCGCTGCGGGCGAGAAGTTCTTCTGCCCCGGCTGGGATCTGAAGGCGGCGGCTGACGGCGACGCGGTCGATGGCGACTACGGCGTGGGCGGTTTCGGCGGGTTGCAGGAGCTGCGCGACCTGAACAAGCCCGTGATCGCCGCCGTCAACGGCATCGCCTGCGGCGGGGGGCTCGAGCTTGCGCTGTCGGCGGACATGATCCTGGCCGCCGATCATGCCACCTTCGCGCTGCCTGAAATCCGGTCGGGCACCGTGGCGGATGCCGCGAGCGTCAAGCTGCCCAAGCGCATCCCCTATCACATCGCGATGGAGCTTCTGCTGACCGGCCGCTGGTTCGACGCGGACGAGGCGCATCGCTGGGGTCTGGTCAACGAGATCGTGCCCGCTGCCGACCTGATGACAAGAGCGCGCGAGTTGGCCGCCCTGATCGCGAGCGGGCCGCCCCTTGTCTATGCCGCGATCAAGGAAATCGTGCGCGACGCCGAGGATTCGAAGTTCCAGGACAGCATGAACCGCATCACCAAGCGGCAGTTGCGCAGCGTCGATGTCCTTTATTCCAGTGAAGACCAGCTGGAAGGCGCCCGTGCCTTCGCCGAGAAACGCGATCCGGTCTGGAAAGGGCGCTGAGCCCTCTGGCCTTCGCCGCGCGGCGCTGGCAGGGTGCCGCCTGATCCACAACGAAGGGGCAATTTCATGGGCGATCCGCGGGTCGTGATCGTGGGCGCAGGTGCGGCCGGCGTGGGCGCGGGCATGGCGCTGGCGGACGCGGGCGTGGATTTCGTGATCCTCGAGGCCGCGTCGCGCGTGGGCGGGCGGGCCTTCACCGATACGGCCAGCCTGCCCGACCCGTGGGATCAGGGCTGTCACTGGTTCCATTCGGCGGATGTGAACCCGCTTGTCGCGCATGCCGAACGGCTGGGCGTGCGGTATCACCCCCATGACGGGTTCGCCGAAGGCAGATACTGGCAGAAGGGGCGCTGGCTGGACGAAGGCGGACGCGACGCGCAGGACGCAGCCCTCGATGCGGCGGTCGCGGCGATCTATGCCGCAGGGGCCGCAGGGCGCGACGTGGCGGTGTCGGAGCTTCTGGACGATGCGGGCGATTGCACCATCGGGCAGCGGCATATCCTGCAACTGATGGCGAGCCATGATCCCGAGGATATCTCGGCCCTTTGCTATTCCGAATATGCCGACACGCACGCCAACTGGCCGGTGATTGACGGCTATGGCACGCTGATCGCGAAGATGGCCGGGGGCCTGCCGATCCGGCTGAACACGCCGGTGCGCGCGCTGCGCGAACGCCCGGGCGGGGTGACGGTGGTGACCGATGCGGGCGACATTGCCGCCGGGGCGGTGATCGTCACGGTATCGACGAACGTGCTGGCGGCGGGGGTCATCGACATCACGGTGCCGCAGGCGCGGCCGGTCCTTGACGCGCTGGCCCATGTGCCCTGCGGCTTTTATGAAAAGATCGCCGTGGCGCTGAAACGGCCCATCGCGATGGAGGAAGACGTGCCCTCTTTCTCGGTCGAACCGGAAGGGCAGCCGCCGGTCAACTGGCAGCGCCCGGTGGGGCGCGACTGTCAGCTTCTGGGTCATCTGGGCGGCACGCCCGCGCGCGATCTGGGCGCGGCGGGCGCGCAGGCCATGGCGGATTTCGGGCTGGAGCAACTGACGCAGGTCTTCGGCGCCGATTTCCGGAACGAGGTGCAGGCGGTTGTGCCGACGGGCTGGCAGGCGAACCCATGGGTGCGCGGTGCCTATAGCGAAGCGCGCCCGGGCCATGCCGCCGACCGCCATGCGGCGATGAAGGCGCGGACAGGCCGTGTCGCCTTTGCGGGCGAGGCGTTGTCGCCGGATGCGCAGACCACCTGCCACGGGGCCTGGGCCTCGGGTCAGGCGGTGGCGCGGCGGCTTATGGCGGAAGAGCTGCGCGCCTGAGACCAGGAAGGGGAAAGACCATGCAGGATGTCGATGTCGTCGTGATCGGTGCAGGGGCCGCAGGTGTCGGCGCCGGTCAGGCGCTGCGCGACCGGGGCCTGTCCTTCGTCATTCTGGAAGCGGCGGACCGCGTCGGTGGGCGGGCCTTCACAGACACCGCGTCGCTGCCTGTGGCCTGGGATCAGGGCTGCCACTGGATGCATTGCGCCGACGTGAACCCGCTGGTGGCCGAGGCCGACCGCGTCGGCACCACCTATCTGCGCCAGCAGCGCGAAGGCAGCTACCGCTACTGGTGGCGGAACGGCTGGCTTGCGGGCGAGGTTCTGTCGGCGGCTGACCGTGCCGTCGATGCGGCCTTCGATGCCGTCTATGACGCCGCCGCGCAGGGGCGCGACGTGCCCATCGCCGAGGTGGTCGCGCAGGACGGGCCATACGGTGCACGCGTGCGGCTGATCCTGCAACTCATGGCGTCGGGCGATCCCGAAGAGGTCTCGGCCTCTGCCTATGGCGATTACGGCGATACCGAGGTCAACTGGCCCGTCGTATCGGGCTATGGTGACCTGATCGAACGTCTGGCCGCGGGGCTTCCCGTGCGGACGGGCACCCCCGTGCGCGCGGTGGAAGAGGTGCCGGGCGGCGTGCGTGTGACCACCGACCGGGGCGATCTTTCGGCGCGGGCTGCCATTGTCACGGTGTCGACGAACGTCCTGCGGTCTGGCGCGCTGCGCCTGTCTGGCTCGGGGGCGCAGGCGATCGGGGATTTCGCCGAACAGGTGCCCTGTGGGTCTTATGAAAAGGTCGCGGTCCTTTTGAAGCGCCCGGTGCCCGAGGTCGAGAAGGCGCTGTTCTTCACCATCGATCCCACCCCACAACCACCGGTGAGCATCCAGATCGCCGCGCAGACCCCGCGCCTTCTCATCGCCCACATGGGCGGCAGTCTTGCCCGCGGGCTTGCGAAGGACGGCCCGGCGGCCATGCAGGCCTTCGCGATGGAACGGCTGAAGATGGCCTTCGGGGCCACCATCGAGGACGAGGTCGAGGGCATCGCCACCACCGGGTGGGAGGTGAACCCCCTGACCCTTGGTGCCTATTCCGCCGCGCGCCCCGGTTTCGCGCAGGCCCGGCGCGACATGATCGCAGCCGATCCCGGCCCCATCACGCTGGCAGGCGAGGCGCTGTCGCTGTCCTTCCAGGCCACGGCGAATGGCGCCTGGGCGTCGGGGCGCGACGTGGCACGGCGCGTGCTGGCTTAGGCCTTGCGGAAGGTGGCGATCAGGGCGGTGTCGTCCTTATGCGCCCCGGTCGCCTTCGGGCCGTAGATCGACACTTTGGCCAGGTGCAGGTCTCGGATGCGTCCCATGAGCGTCTGGAAGGCCCGGGCGAAGCCCGCGCTTTCGTAGTGCCGCGCGTTGATCGAGATGGCGAAGACCGCCCCCCGCCGCGCGACCGGCAGAAGCGGCGCGAACCCCTCCGGCCCGATATGAC
>CAZNMV010000029.1:0-16322 GCA_964573835.1 uncultured Aestuariivita sp.
AGCGACACATCGCTGGCACAATGGGGATGGGTCGCGGGCTGCACCGGAGGACGGATCTGGACCAGAGGATGCTTGGTCAGGCAACAGGCTTCGCCGAAGACGCGGGCGCGGATGCCGCCGAACCAGATCGCTTCGTCCGGCACGGCGACGCGGTTGTCCTTGAGCAGATACCAGAAATCGATGTGGTCACGGTCGTGATAGGGCAGGCGCGTCACGTCGCCGGGGTGGAAGAACCGGTAGGCCGCGCGCACCGCGTCCAAGGGGCGGTGCTGCCATGGGGCAAGGGGGCCTTCTGGAAACATCTCGACCATGGTCGCGATAAGCGCGGTGCTGCCTTCGGCCATCAGCGCGCGGGCCAGTGCCGACAGGTCGGCATGCTCCATCCCGTCATAGACGAAGCGTTCGTCCATGTCGGCGAAAAGCGCCCAGGCATTGCCGCAATAGACACGTGCTGCATGGGCCCGGAAATCGGTCTCGATCCGCGCGAAGGGCATCAGCGATTGCAGAACAAGGCAATCGGGCTGATCGCGCAGCGCCTCGAGCGTGCCGTCTGTCGATCCGTTGTCGCAGAAGATGAAATGCGCGGCCCCCAGCGCGCGGTGATGCTGCAGGAAGTCGTGCAGGTGGAACATGCCATCGCGTACAAGGGCGATGACCACGACCGCGTCGCCGCGCCGCGCAAGCTCGGGGCGGGGCCCGCTGACATGGCGCAGCGATGCGGCAAAGGCCGTGCGGTGGCGCGCGCGGGCCATCCGCGCCCGGACCCGCGCGACCCGTCCTGCGATCCTGTTTCCCGCGCCCATGCTCAGCCTGCCGTTGTCTTGCGGAGCGACCCTACCCGCTTGACGCGCCGGCGCAAGCGTGCCGCGAAAAGGCCCCGCCGCGGCCATGACGGGGCCTCGGCAAGCGGTCATGCCTGCACGATGGGGGCAGTCGGGGTGATCCATGCTGCCGGAACGCGACCTGCGCGACTTTTCAAGGCTTTTCGAACTGATCCGCCAGCGCAATCTGGCGGAGGAGGCCGCCGCCTGCGCCGGGGTGCCGATGCCTGTCGATCCGCGTGACGCGGATGCGTTCCTGACGCGCGCGGCCCGGTCGCTGTCGCGTCAGTCCTGACCGCGGAAGCCCATCGCCACGACGAACTTTTCCGAACTGTCAGCGCGTGAGGCGGGCGGCTTCACGTTCGCGACCTTCTCGAAGCGCTGTTTGAGAAGCTTCTGCAATTCGCCCTCGGCTCCGCCGGCCAGGACCTTCGCAACGAAGGTGCCGCCCGGTTCGAGCACGTCGAAGGCCAGCTGCGCCGCCGCCTCGCACAAGGCGACGATACGCAGGTGGTCGGTCTGCTTGTGCCCCGATGATGCGGCTGCCATGTCCGACATCACAACATCGGCGCCGCCGCCCAGCCAGTCCTTGACCTTGTCATCGGCGTCGTCCTCCATGAAGTCGAGCTGGTATATCTCGGCCCCCGCGATCGGCTCCACCTCCTGCAGATCGACGCCGATGACCCGACCCACGGGCTTGCCCTTCTTCTCGCCAAGTGCGTTGACCCGCTTGACCGCCACCTGGCACCAGCCGCCCGGCGCACAGCCCAGATCGACGACGCGCGCGCCCGGAACAAGGAAGCGAAACCTGTCGTCGAGTTCGAGGATCTTGTAGGCGGCGCGCCCGCGATAGCCCTCGGCCTTGGCGCGGCGCACGTAAGGATCGTTCAGCTGGCGTTGCAGCCAGAGCGTCGAGGACAGCTTGCGACCCCGCGCCGTCTTCACCTTGACCTTCAGATCGCGCTCGCCGCGTCCGGATGTGTTCTTGGCCATGACGCTGCCCTCCGCTATGGTGCGCTTAACGCGTGGCGGCAGACCCGGCAAGGGTTGCGCAACGGATGCGCGGCAAGAGGCAGAGGCAAAGGCAGAACCATGACGCTTTCCAGACGCGGATTCATGATCGCAGGGGCTGCGGGCCTTGTGGCGGGCTGCGGGGCCCCCGGGGCGGCCCCGGTCGCGGCGTCGCAGACCACGTTCCAGGCGGTGCCGAACTCCGCTTTCGATGCCTGGTTGGCCGGGTTCCGAAGCCGCGCCGCCGCGCGCGGGATCAATGATGCAGTCCTGTCGCGCGCGCTGGCGCGGGCGGGATACCTGCCCGACGTGATCGACCGCGACCGCAACCAGACCGAATTCCGCCGCAGTCTTGAAGACTACCTTGCCATCGCGGCCTCGGACGAGCGTGTCAGCGACGGACGCGCGGCGCTGGCGCAATGGGGCGGCATCCTGCGCGAGATCGAGGCACGTCATGGGGTCGAGGCGCATGTTCTCACCGCGGTCTGGGGGCTGGAAAGCCGCTATGGCACGCGGCGCGGGGATATCCCTGTGATCTCGGCCACCGCGACGCTGGCCTTCGACGGTCGCCGGGGCGAATTCTTCGAAAAGCAGCTGACAGCGGCTCTGCGCATCCTTCAGAACGGTGATACGACCCCTGACCGGATGGTCGGCAGCTGGGCCGGGGCCATGGGCCACACCCAGTTCATCCCCACCACCTACGAGGCCTATGCCATCGATTTCCGCGGCGACGGCCGCCGCGACATCTGGAGCGACGATCCAACCGATGCGCTGGCTTCGGCTGCGAATTACCTCGCGCGGTCGGGCTGGCGGCGCGGGCAGCCCTGGGGGCTTGAGGTGCGGCTGCCGCAGGGCTTCAACCCCGGCCTGACCGGGCGCGGCACGACGCGGTCGGTCTTGGCCTGGGCCGATCTTGGGGTGCAGGCGGCCGGCGGCGGGCGGCTGCCCGATGCCGGGGCGGGGTCGATCCTCGCGCCCGCGGGCGTGGCCGCACCGGCCTTTCTCGTCTTCCACAATTTCGGAGTCATCCTGCGCTACAACAACGCCGAGAATTACGGCATCGGGATCGGCCATCTGGCCGACCGCATCAATGGCGGCGCGCCGATCCGGGGATCATTCGGTGCGGATGCGACGGGCCTGACCATCGACGACCGCAAGGAACTGCAGACGCGCCTGACCGGCGCGGGCTTCGACACCGAGGGCGCGGACGGCGTGATCGGGTCGCGTACCAAGGCGGCGATCGAGGGGTATGAGCGCGCTGCCGGACTGCCCGTCACCGGAGAGCCGTCGGTCGGGCTTTTGCAGCGCCTGCGTCAGTAGGGCCCGTCTTCCAGAACCCCATCCGCCGACATCTGCGCATAGAGCAACCCCTCGCGCAGGCCCCGGTCGGCGACCGACAGCCGGTCGGTGGGCCAGAGCCGCAAAAGCGCCTGCAGGATCGCCGCGCCCGACATGATGAGCGCATGCCGGTCCTCGCCGATGCGCGGGTCGGCGCGCCGCCCGTCGGGCCCCAACTCGAGATAGCGCCGGATCACGGTGTCGATCTGGTCGGAGGTCATGCGCAGCCCGTCCACCTTGGTCCGGTCATAGCGCTTCAGACCCAGATGGCTGGCGGCGACGGTCGTCACCGTGCCGCTGGTGCCCACGATCTGGAACCCCTCGCGCGCCTGTTCGGCGGCGGTGGGTGCGAAATCGTGCAGGTTCTCTTCGAAGAACCAGCTCATCAGCGCAAAACGCGCCGCGTCGTCCTCCACATCGTGGAACTGGTCGCGCAGGGTGGCGACGCCGAGCGGCACACTGATCCAGTCCACCACGCGCGCGGCGGGAAAGGGGTGATCGGCGCTTTGAAAGCCCCGGTGCAGGCGCATGATCGCGCGCGGCCGGTCCCGGCGGGGGACCGACGACAGGTCGATCCAGACCAGCTCGGTCGATCCGCCGCCGATATCCACCACCAGCAATTGCTCTGTCCGGGTCGAGACCAGCGGTGCGCAGGAAATGACGGCGAGGCGGGCTTCCTCCTCGGGTTGGATGATTTCGAGCGTGAGCCCGGTTTCACGCTGGACCTGTTCGATGAAATAGCCCGCGTTCTCGGCCCGGCGGCAGGCCTCGGTCGCGACAAGGCGCATGCGCGTGACACCGTTCTTGCGGATCTTCTGCTGGCAGATGCGCAGGGCCTGCACCGTGCGCGCCATGGAATTGCGCGACAGCCGGCCCGTGCGTTCCAGGCCCGTGCCCAGCTGCACCGACTTCGAGAAACTGTCCACGACATGAAACCCGCTGCCCTTGGGCTGCGCGATCAGCATGCGGCAACTGTTGGTGCCCAGATCCAGCGCGGCGTAAAGCTCTGCGGGATCGGGCGGTTGCGGCGCGGGGTGTTCCACCGCTTTCGGGAACGCGACCGCACCACGGGGACGCCTGGGCGCCATGTCACGCCCTCCAATATCGAGTTGGTTCAAGGCTAGGCGCTTCGCTGCCTGCACGCAAGCGCGCTCATGAAGGTGTTGAGGATTTTGGGGGCGCGGATGTCTGGCGCGGACCGGTGGCGACCTGCTAGGCACAAGGTCGCGGATCGTCCGCGACAGGTCGAAAACCGGCACGGTCCCCTGCGGCATAGGTCGTAGGAAGGGCGCGCAGGTCAGCGGGGAATCGCAATGCCCGAAGTCACCATCGTCTACTGGCGCGACATCCCCGCCCAGGTCATCGTCGGCAAAGGCCGCCGCGGATCAAAGCGGCAGTTGCCCGAACGCTTCGAACAGGCCATCGACCGCGCTGCCATGAAGGTGGGGGCGCAGGACACCGATGCCTATCTCGCCGAGTGGCGCAAAGCGCCGCCCTATGAGGTCGAAGGCGACCCCGATGCCGTGGCGGATGCCGAGGCCGCGCGGCTTGACACCGAATACGACCAGGCCCGCATCAAGGCCCTGATCGCGAACGACGGCTGGGCATAAGCCCTATGGGCAAGAGCCCGAATTCTCTCTGGGAGGCTGCAATGGCACTGCTGAACTTCAAGCGCCGCGAGACCGTGACCGAAACCGGCGTCAATCCGCAGGTCGAAGCCTTCCTGCAGGGCTACTCGATCGAGGTGATGCCGCGCACCGCCGAAAAGGTGGAAAACTTCCGCGACCTTCTGCCCGAAGGCACGCGGGTCTATATCGCCCATATCGACGGCACGCCCATCGAGGACATGGTCGCCACCGCCCGGCGTCTGGCGCGCGACGGCTATCCGGTCATGCCGCATTTCCCCGCGCGCATCATCAAGGACGCCGCAACGCTCGAAAACTGGATCGCGATGTATCAGGGCGAGGCGGGTGTTCGCCAAGCGCTGCTGCTGGCAGGCGGCGTGGCGCAGCCGGTGGGCGAGTTTCATTCCTCGATGCAGCTGATGGAAACGGGACTGTTCGACCGCGCAGGGTTCGAACGCCTGCACGTGGCGGGCCACCCGGAAGGCAACCGCGACATCGACCCCGATGGCGGCATGAAGGCCGTGACCGAGGCGCTGCATTGGAAGCAGGCCTTCTCGGAGCGCACCGACGCGAAAATGGCGATTGCAACGCAGTTCGCCTTCGAGGCCGCACCCATCATCAAATGGGCCGACAGCCTGAAGGCGGCAGGCATCGACCTGCCCATCCATATCGGCATCGCCGGGCCCGCCAAGCTGCAGACCCTGATCAAGTTCGCGATTGCCTGTGGCGTCGGCCCGTCGCTGAAGGTTCTGCAGAAGCGTGCGAAGGATGTCACCAAGCTGCTGTTGCCGTTCGAGCCGACCGACGTTCTGGCCGACCTTGCCGCGCACAAGGCGAAGAACCCCGACTTCGGGATCGAGTCCGTGCATTTCTTCCCGCTGGGCGGTATCAAGACCAATGCCCAATGGGCAACCGACCATGGCGGCACCAGCGCCGTTCCCGCAAGCCAGGCCTGAAGGACCGCCCATGACCCGCACCATCGTCGAAAGCAAGACCAAGACCGCGATCATCGGCTTCGACCAGCCGTTCTGCGTGATCGGGGAAAGGATCAATCCCACCGGCCGCAAGAAACTGGCGGCCGAACTGGAAGCGGGCGATTTCTCGACCGTGGAGAAGGACGCGCTTGCCCAGGTCGCGGCGGGGGCGACGGTGCTCGATGTGAATGCGGGCGTCGTCTACAACTCGAACCCCGATCCGAACCAGACCGAACCGCCGCTGATGCGGCAGATGATCGAACTGGTGCAGGGGCTGGTCGACGTACCGCTGTGCATCGACTCGTCGGTGCCGGGCGCGCTGGAAGCCGGACTTGCCGTTTGCGAGGGGCGTCCGCTGCTCAATTCGGTCACGGGCGAGGAAGAGCGGCTCGAGAAGATCCTGCCGCTGGTGAAGAAATACAACGTGCCCGTCGTGGCGATCTCGAACGACGACACCGGGATTTCGGAAGACCCCGATGTGCGCTTCGCCGTGGCGAAGAAGATCGTGGAGCGCGCCGCCGATTTCGGCATCCCGGCGCATGACATTGTGGTCGATCCTCTGGTCATGCCGATCGGGGCCATGGGCACGGCCGGTCTGCAGGTCTTCACGTTGGTCCGCCGCCTGCGCGAGGAGCTGGGCGTGAACACGACCTGCGGCGCGTCCAATATCAGCTTCGGCCTGCCGAACCGGCATGGGATCAACAACGCCTTCCTGCCGATGGCGATGGGCGCGGGGATGACGTCGGCGATCATGAACCCGGTCGCGCTGCCGGTGACGCAGAAGGCGATTGCCGAGAAGAAGCTCGAGATCGCCGCCGCGGGGATCATCCTGCCGGAAGATATCGATGATGAGACCTTCGTGACGCTGTTCGGGATGGGAAGCACCCAGTCGCGCCCGGGCAAGGAAATGGAGGCGATCCGCGCCGCCAACTTCCTGACCAACAACGACCCGCATGGCGGGGAGTGGATCCGGTTCAACAAGGTCCCCCTGAAAGAGGGCGAGGAAGCGCGCGGTCGCGGTGGCCGGGCCGGGGGACGGCGCCGCCGGGGCTGAGGTGGCCGTTCGTCCCATGACAGGACGGATTCGATCCAAAATAAAATCAGGGGCTTGCAGGGGTATCTTAACCCCTTCCCAATGGATTGGCGCGCGTCGCGGGTCAGCCTTGGCGGGCCATGACCCCGGACAGGGCAGGCAGCGCACCGACGGCTTCGGCCAGATCCGCGACGCGGGGCGCGCTTGCGCGCACGGTATCTAGCCCGGTCCAGGACACGAGAATCCAGATCACCAGATCCACCGCCATGGGGCGCGGCCCCAGCAGGAAGGGACCGTCGCCCATCGCGTCCTGCAGAAGTGCGAAGTGCCGGGCGACGTAAGCTTCCGCCGCCGCGCGCACGCCCGCGACCCCGGCGGGATCGGTTGTGTAGCGGTCGGTATAGTAGACGCGCAGCACGGCCTCGTAGAGATTGGCGTGGGTGAAGGCCATCCAGCGGTCATGAACCGCCCGCGCGCTGCTGCCCGGGGCCGGGGCAAGACCCGATCCGGGATGCGCGTCAGCCAGATGCGACAGGATCGCGGGCACCTCGGTCACCACTGTGCCGTCGGGCAGGACGAGCGCGGGCACCTGACCGCGCGGATTGACGGCGAGGAAATCCGCCGCCTTCAAGCCGGTCTCGGGGTCGAGATCGCGGCAGGTGAAATCCGCGCCCGCCAGCACCAGCGCGGCCTCGATGGGGGCCGAGCCTGATTGCGGGTAACCGTAAAGCACGTATCCGGACATTCCTGTCATCCTTGGCAGCCTGTTTGCTTACGTCTCGCCCTTCAGCGCGAGCACGATGGTGGAGATGTCGTGTTCCGCATGCCCCATCCCGCCCGCCTTGCGCATGAGGGCGCGGGCGCGGTCGGTCATGGGCAGCGCGGCGCGGCCTTCGGCGACGTCGGCGACGGTGTCGAGGTCCTTCAACATCATGGCGACGGTGCCCAGTGGGTTTTCGAAGTTTTCCGCCGCCATGCGCGGGGCGAGAAGCTGGAAGGGCTTGCTGTCGGCGAAGCCGCCTGCCAGCGCCTCGGTCAGGCGGGATGCGTCGACGCCTGCGGCACGCGCGAAATTCACCGCCTCGGCCGTCAGCGCCATCATGCCGCCCGAGAGGATCTGGTTGACGAGCTTGGTCATCTGGCCCGCGCCCGCCGGGCCCATATGGGTGACGCGCTGGGACAAAGGCCCCATCAGCGACGCGGCGCGGGCGAAGTCGTCGTCGCTGCCGCCTGCCATGATGGTGAGCGTGCCCGCGATGGCCGCGGGCGTGCCGCCCGAGACGGGGGCATCGACCCAGCCCATGCCGTTCGCGGCGCGCAGCCGGTCGCCGTAATCGCGGGTCAGGGCGGGGTCCATGGACGAGAAGTCAATGAAGAGCGCAGGCCCGGTGACCCCCGCAATGCCGTCCGGGCCAAAGACCACGGCTTCGACCGCGGCGGCGTTCGTCAGGCAGCACATCACCACGTCGCATGCGTGGGCGAGATCGGCAGGCGTTGCCGCCTGCGTCGCGCCTGCGGCCACGGCGGGCGCGCATTTGTCGGGCGACCGGTTCCAGACCGTCACCGCATAGCCCGCCTTCAGAAGGTTCATCACCATGGGCAGGCCCATGAGGCCCGTGCCCAGATATCCCAGTCGCGGCTTATTCATCGGGCAGGTCATCCATGGGCCATTCCACCGCGCCGGAATGGGTGACGGCCCCATAATAGGCGCTGCGCACGGCGTTGGCGTATTTCTCCATCGCGCCGGCGAGCCTGCGCGGAGGACGCGCGGCCAAAGCCGCGCGGCGGCGGGCAAGTTCTTCCTCATCGACTGCCATGTCGATGCGGCGGACGCCTTCGGTTGTGTCGATGCGGATGATGTCGCCGTTTTCCACCAGCGCCAACGGCCCGCCCGCGCCTGCCTCGGGCGAGAGGTAGCCGATGCACATCCCCCGCGTCGCGCCCGAGAAGCGGCCATCGGTGACAAGCGCGACCTTCTCGCCCATGCCCTGACCGTAGATCACGGCGGTGGGCCCCAGCATTTCGCGCATGCCGGGGCCGCCTTTCGGGCCTTCGTTGCGGATGATGAGAACCTCGCCCGCCGCGTAGCCGCGTTTGCGGATGACGGCCATGGCGTCTTCCTCGCTCTCGAAGACGCGGGCGGGGCCTTCGTGAATGCGGGTCTTGAGGCCCGCCACCTTGATGAAGGCACCTTCAGGCGCGAGGTTGCCCTTGATCACGATCACCCCGCCGGTGCGGTCGATGGCGTTCGACACCGGCCGGATCACGTCGCCGTCGGGGGCAGGGGCGTCTGCCACGGCCTCGGCCAGCGTCTGGCCCGTCAGGGTCAGCGTTCCCCCATGCATGTGGCCGCTGGCGATGAGTTCCTTGACGATCATCGGCACGCCGCCCAGACGGTGGACGTCGAGCGCATAGTACTTCCCGCCCGGCCTCAGGTTGCCGATGAGCGGCGTGCGTTCGAACACCGCGCCCACGTCGTCCATGGTGAAGGGGATGCCCGCTTCGTTCGCGATGGCGCAGATATGCATGCCCGCATTGGTCGACCCGCCTGTGGCGGCGAGGATGGCGCAGGCGTTTTCAAGACTTTCACGGGTGATGAGATCGCGCGGCAGCGGGCCGCCCTTTTCGAGGATCTGCATGACCAGATGCCCGGCGCGGCGGCCGACGGCGGCGCGTTCGGCATAGACCGCGGGGATGAGGGAGGAGCCGAGCGGCGAGATTCCCAGAACCTCGCCCACCATGCCCATGGTGTTGGCGGTGAACTGGCCGGGGCACGAGCCGATCGTCGGCATCGCAGCGCGTTCCATCGCGTCAAGCTCTTCCCTGGAGAGTTCTCCGGTCATCACCGCGCCGGCCCCTTCGTAGGTGTCGAGGATCGAGATGACCTTGCCCTTGTACATCCCCGGCAGGGTCGATCCGCCATAGACGAAGACCGACGGCGCGTTCATCCGGACCATGGCCATGATCATCGCGGGCAGGTTCTTGTCGCAGCCGCCATAGCCGACGATGCCGTCATAGGCGTGCCCTCGCATGATGAGTTCGACCGAATCCGCGATCAACTCACGCGACATGAGCGAGGCCTTCATCCCCTGATGGTTCATCGACAACCCGTCCGAGACGGAGATCGTGGTGGATTCGCGGGGGGTGCCGCCCGCTTCCTGCACGCCGCGATAGGCGTGGCGGGCCTGATCGCCCAAACCCATGTTGCAGGGCGAGGTTTCCGACTGGGTCGAGACGACGCAGATCATGGGCCGCGAGATCGCGTCGTCGTCAAGGCCCTGACCCCGCATGAAGGCCCGGTGCGGGACACGGTCGAGCCCTTGGGTGGTGATGCGGGATCTCAGCGGTTTGTCACGGGCGGTCATGGCGCTCTCCGGGGGTGAAGATTGGCTCTGGATTTCGGGGAAGAGGCTTGCAATGGTGCGCGCCGTTGAACAGGTCGGATGGGGGTGCGGTATGGAGATCGACAGGAGCTGGCTTTCCGCGGCGCTTCAAGCGCGCGAGGCGCATGAACCCTATCCGCTGGCCGAACCCGCAGACCTGGACGAGGCCTATGCCATGCAGGCCGCCTATGCCACAGCGGTGGCTGCGCGCAAGGGTGGGGTCAGCGGCTACAAGCTGGCCGCGAACAGCCCGCGTCTTCTGGCGCATTTCGGGGTGAGCGAGCCCGTCTGGGCGCGCATCTTCCGCGACGAGACGCATCTGTCGGGGCTCAAGATCCCGCGCGCCGCCTTCGGCGATCTGTTCGTGGAGCCGGAACTGGCCGCGATCCTTGGCCCCGGGGTCGAGGGGCTGAGCGCCCCCGTTGACCGCGACGGCGCGCTGGCGCTGATCGAACGTTTTCACGGGGCGTTCGAACTGGTCGACGCGAACGGGGCGGCGATGCATTCCCTTGCGCTGGGGCAGGCGGTGACGCTGAATGTCTTCAATGCCGGGATCGTTCTGGGCGAGGAAGGCCAAAGCCCCGCAACGCTCGACCTGCCGACGCTGGCCGTGACGCTGCGCGTCGATGGCGCGGTTGTGGGCGAAGCGACGGGTGCCGCGCCGCAGGACCCGATCGACGCGGTGCGCTTCGTCGTCAACCAGGTGCTGGCGCAGGGCGCGACCCTCGCCCCCGGTATGGTCGTGATGTGCGGCACCCATCTGCCCATGCGCCGCATCGCGCCGGGCGAAACGGAGGTCGCGGTGGACATGTCGGGTCTTGGGCGCGTTTCGTTCACGCTGACCGACTGACATCCGCTCACCCCACGAAGGACGGCAGCCAGAGCGACAGCGCCGGCACCGCCACGATCAGCGCGAGCCGGAACAGATCAGCCACCCAGAAGGGCGCGACGCCCCGGAAGATCGTGCCGGTCTTCACGTCCGGCAGCACGCCGCGCAGCACGAAGACGTTGAGCCCCACAGGCGGCGTGATCAGGCTGATTTCCGTCACCACCACCACGACGATGCCGAACCAGATCGGATCGAAGCCCAGATCGCGCACCAGCGGGAAGAAGATCGGCACGGTAAGCAGGATCATCGAAAGGCTTTCGAACACGCAGCCCAGAAGCACGTAGATCAACAGGATCGCCAGGATCACGAGATAGGGCGTGTCGGCGAATTGCTGGGCGAAGGCCAGAAGCGCCTGCGGGAAGTCGGTATAGTTGATGAAATTCGCAAAAAGCAGCGCGCCGATCAGCACGGTGAACAGCATCGCCGTCGTCTCGACGCTTTCCAGAAGGATCTCGTAAAGAATGCGCCAGGTCAGCGCGCCGCGCACCAGCGCGAAAAGAAACGCGCCAAGCGCGCCGATGCCTGCGGCTTCGGTCGGGCTGAAGACGCCGCCATAGATGCCGCCCATGACGATGGCAAAGAGCAGCAGAACGCCCCAGACCTTGGACAGCGCGCGCATCCGCGCGGGCCAGTCCTGCCGTTCGCCCGCGGGGCCGGCTGCGGGGTTGCGCCAGGTGACGTAGCGCACGGCGAAGAGGTAGAAGAGAATGCCGATCAGCCCGGGGATGAGGCCTGCGGCGAACAGCTTGCCGATGCTTTCCTGCGTGAGGATGCCATAGATCACGAGGATCACCGACGGCGGGATCAGGATGCCCAGCGTGCCGCCCGCAGCGATCGACCCGGTGGCCAGCGTGTCGGAATAGTTGAACTTGCGCATCGACGGCATGGCGACCTTGGACATGGTCGCGGCTGTCGCCAGCGACGATCCGCAGATGGCCGAGAAGCCGCCGCAGGCGACGACCGTCGCCATGGCAAGGCCGCCCTTGCGGTGGCCGAGAAAGGCGTTCGAGGCATTGTAGAGTTCTGACGCCAGACGCGCGCGGGCGACGAAATTACCCATCAGGATGAACAGCGGCACGACCGACAATTCGTAATTGATGGCTGCCGTGAAGGCGGTCTGGCCCACGTTGTAAAGCGCACCTATCGGGTTCAGCACCCAGGCCATGCCGGCAAAGCCCACAAGGATCATCACGAAGGCGATGGGAATACGCAGGAAGGCCAGCACGAGGAGCGCGGCAAGGCCGATCAGGGCTTCGGTCATGAAGAATTATCCACGCTGCTTCCGGCCCGTCAGATAGGCCCAGACATTGACCAGCGCCGCGAATGTCGCAACGGCACAGAGAACGGTCATCACGGCCCCGAAGGGCCAGACCGGAATGAAAAGCTCGTCCGTCATGGAGCCGAAACGGTGATCGTCATAGGCCTTCACGCCCAGACGCCAGGTCAGCAAGCCAAGCGCGGCGGTGCTGATCAGGTTCACGACCACGCCCTGCAGACGCGCCACCCCGTCGGGGATGAAGGCATCAAGCAGGTCGACCGTCACATGACCTTCGCGCAGCATGGTCAGCGGCAGCGCGCAGAAGATGATCGCGGGCATCATGAGCGACACGATCTCATAGGCCGCGGGCACAGGTGCAAGGAACACGTAGCGCCCGACAACATCGACGAAGGTCAGCACCATCATGGTGAAGAGGACCAGACAGGCCACCACCGCCAGAACCAGCGAGGGGCCTGTCAGGCCGCGGGGAAACCCCGCGGCCCGGTCTGTGTGCAAGGTTTCCAAGACGGAATGTCCCGATCACATCGCGTTGAGTTTGGCGGCTTCGCCCATGAAGAAGTCGAGAACCTCTTGCCCGTCCAGCCCGAAGGACGACGCCTGCGAGACGTAGTCGGCGATGAAGGTCGCGTTCAGCTCCTTCAGCGCGGCCTGCAGTTCGGGCGATGCCTCGACGATGGTGTTGCCGGCCTTGGTCGCCTCTTCCAGACCCCAGGCATTGATCTTGTCCCATCCGGCACCGGCCATCTTGGCGTAGGCTTCACCCGAATGCTTGTCGATGATCGCCTTGTCTTCGGGCGACAGACGGTCATAGGCCGCCTGGTTCATCATCAGGTAGTGGGACGAGTTGTACCAGCCGCCCGGCATCGTGGTCGAATAGGGGACCAGTTCGGTGATCTTGAAGCTGGGCAGGCTTTCCCAGACAAACAGGATGCCGTCCGCGATCCCCGCCGAGAGGATTTCATAGGATTTCGGCGCGGGCTGACGGATCGACACGCCGCCCCAGGCCTCGACGATGGCCAGCGGGATGGGCCCGCCGGTGCGGAACTTCTGGCCCGCGAAATCCGCCGGGCTGGACATGGTCATCTTCGAATGGTGCACCTGGCCCGGGCCGTGCAGGTTCACGCCGATGATGTGGACGCCCTTGTAGAGGTCCTTGTCGGCAAAGAACTTGTCGTGCGTGCGCTGGAACGCGATCGACGAGGCCTCGGCGCTATCGCCCAGGAAGGGGAATTCGCCGAAGATATAGGGCGCGAACTGGCCGCGCGAATAGCCGTGCACGCTGAAGGCGACATCGGCCTGACCGGTGCGGACCGCGTCGAGGTGACCTGTCGGGTCAGTGACGGGCTTGGGCAGGCGCTTGAAGACGATGCGGCCTTCGCTTTCCTTTTCGATCGCGTCCATCCACGGGATGTAGATGGCTTCGTTCACCGGATGCGTCCAGGGCAGCCAGGACGAATAGGTGAGTTCGGTCTGCGCCGCGGCGGACGACACCGACAGCACGGCGGCGGCAATCCCGGCCGCCACAGGTTTCCAGATTGTGTCTAGCATTGTGGTCTCCCTGATGTTGATCTTGGTCTTTTCTTCAGTCTTGCATGGGGCGGGGCGGTCTGCCCAGACCCGTCTTCGGGGTGCATCATAGCTGGATGCTCCCCACGCTGGCACCGCCGCAGACATAAAGCGTCTGGCCAGTGACAAACCCGGTCTGCGGATCGCAGAAATAGAGGAAGGCATTGGTGACGTCGCGCACCTCGCCCAGGCGGCCCACGGGGATGCGGCGCGCGAGATCGGCTTCGCGGTCGCTGTCCTTGGGGATGATGGACCAGAAATTGTCGGTGCGGATGGGGCCGGGGGCCACGACATTGACGGTGATACCCCGCGGCGCGAGTTCGAGCGCCCAGGTCCGCGCCATGCCGATGATGCCCGCCTTTGTGGCGGAATAGGCGGTGCGGGTGGGCACGCCCATCGCCGCGCGCGACCCGTTGAAGAGGATGCGCCCGAAGCCGCGTGCGGTCATCGCGGGCAGGACGGCTTGCGTCAGGGTGAGGGGGGCAGCGAGGTGCAGTTGGGTGAGACCGGCAAGGTCTCCGGCCTTGGCGTCTTCGATGAGGTTGGGCCAGATGAGGCCCGCGTTATGCACGATATGGGTGACGTCATGCGCGGCGATCTCTTCGGCCGCGCGGGCGGTGGCGTCAGGATCAAGAAGATCGCACAGGACATTGATAACGTTTGGGTTATCCGACGGATTGCGTGCGACCGATATGACGGTATAGCCGCGGTCGAGCAGGCAGTCGGCCAGATCGGCGCCGATGCCCTTGTTGCCCCCGGTGATGACAGCGGTGAGGTCGGTCATGCGCCCTCCACCATCGCGAGAACCCGCAAGGGGCTGCCGGTGCCGCCCTTGATCTTCAAGGGGGCCGCCATCAGGACCGCGCCCGTGGGCGGCAACTGGTCGAGATTGGCCAGACATTGCAGCCCGTAGCGGCCCGCGCCATGCAGGACATAATGCGCCGGATAGGGCGGCGAGAAATGCGCGGCCTGACCCGCATCGGTGCCCACGGTTTCGGTGCCGAAGCCGATGATGTCGCGGTCTTCCACCAGAAGGCGGACGGCTTCGGGCGATGGCCCCGGCGAATGCGGGCCGTCTTCGCGCATGTTGAGATAGGCGGCGCCGCGCCGCTTCGACCAGTCGGTGCGCATCAGGACCCAGGCGCCCTTGGGGATGCGCCCATGGGTTTCCTCCCACGCCGCGATATCGGCGGCGGTGAGCAGAAAGTCTTCGTCTTCAGCGGCTTGCGGGGAACAGTTGATAACGCAGACCGGGCCGATGAAACGGTCAGGCGGGATCTCGTCCACCGCGCCCTGCGCCACGTCGCGGCCCGAAATCCAGTGCGACGGCGCGTCGAAATGGGTGCCGGTATGTTCGGACATGGAGATGTTGTGCCATTTCCATGCCGGGCCGCGATGGTCATAGGCGCTGATCTCCTCCATCCGGAAACGGGCGCATTGGCCGAATTCGGGCGGCAGGATGATGACGGGGAAATCGGGGTCGAGCGTATGGGTCAGATCGACCACGCGGACCTGGCCGGTCGCCAGCGCGGCGGCGAGGGTGGCAAGCGCGCTCATGCCCCGCCTCCTGTACGTTCGCGTTCCAACACCTTGGGATCGCGGCGAAATCGCTCGACCAGGTCCTTCGCGACATCGCCGCAATAGACATCCTCGAGCCCGCGCCGCAGCCCGTCGACGACGGATCGGGCAAGCGCGTCGTGCCCCACCTTCGGCGGCGGCAGGGGTTGATACCAGTCGTCTTCCGTCGGCCCCGTGAGCAGGTTCATCACCCGCAGGCCCGCGCCGCGGAATTCGGCGCGCAAGGATTGCGACAGCGACAAAGCGGCGGCGTTCGAGGCGTTGAAGCAGCCATAGGCCGGGTCGTTCGACAGCGCCTCGACCGTGAGGATATTGACCCAGGCGGCGGCGGAATTGACACCGTCTTGTGCGCGGGCGCACATGCCCGGCCCGAAGGCCTGCGCCAGCCGCATGAGGCCAAGATAATTCACCTCGATCTCGTCGCGGGCAAAGGCGGTGTCGCCGCGCGCCAGCACGCCGCCGGGGCGCATGAAACGGGCGTTGTTGATCAAGATGTCGGTCTTGCCGCCATATTCCCCGGCAAGTTTCTTCACGCTGGCCGTGTCGGTCACGTCCATCGGTTGCAGATCGACGCCAAGGTCCAGCAGCGCGGCGCGGTGGGGATAGGGGCGCCAGTCTTCCGCCTCGCCCGCGATGAGCATGGCGGCGCCTGCGTCCCTCAGCGCGCGGGCGAGCGCGGGGGCGTTGGGGTTGCGCGCATCCGCGATCAGGATGCGGCGGTGTTTCGGGTCGGCGGTCATCTGGCGCAACTGCGGGTCGTCCTCCATATGCGGCGTGCGGCCGTCGGGCATGGCGACCAGCACCGCCTGACCCGCCCGGTCGAGC
>CAZNMV010000030.1:0-16209 GCA_964573835.1 uncultured Aestuariivita sp.
CAGGACCTCTTTCGCTTCGGACAGGGCAAGGACCGCATCGCGGCGGCGGTGGACGTCGCGCGGCAGCGTGCCGGTCTTGAGCTTGGTCGACAGCGTCTTGCGCGCGCCCGCCCAGTCATGGGCCTGCGCCTGCAGCTTCAACAGGATGTCTTGCGTTTCCTCGTGCTTCGGCTTCAGCTCGAAGGCCTTTTCGGCCAGCTTGCGGGCTGTCTCCCGGTCGCCTTCGGCAAGCTTCTGCTTCATGATCCCGCGCACCCCGACAAAGCGCGTCGTGTCGCTGGTGATCAGCTTCTTGTAGGTCTCGGTCGCCTTCTTCGTATCGCCGCAGAGTTCCGCCGCCTGCGCGGTCAGAAGATCGGTCAGCTCGGGGCGGCCCAGGTATTTTTCGGCCTTCGCGGCCTTGGCCATGGCCAGACGTCCTTCGCCCGAGGCCAGCGCCATCATCCCCTCGGACAGAGCCTGAAAGCCTTTGCGTTCGCGCGACCGGTCGAAATAGCGCGAAATCGCCGTCTCATCCCCGTTGAGGAACTTCCACACAGCGACCAGCAGCGACAGAAGCTTGAGAACGAGCCAGACAACCAGCACCAGCACCAGCGCAGCGATCACCGATTGCAGCGGGCCAAGCGTGTATTCGGTACCGGCGACGGTCAGCTGAACGCCGCCTTCGGATTCCATCAGGTATTCGGCGCCCAGCGTCAGCGCGCCGACCAGCACCACGAACAAAAGGATCTTGACGAGAGACCAGAGCAGCATGGGGTCACATCCTTCAGTTCGATGTCAGTTCGGCGGCCATGGCATCGACCGCCTGTGTCGCCGCAAGGCGGGCGGCGGCGGCGGCCTGCCAATCGGCCAACGGCGCCTTGGCCGCGTCGGGCAGCGCGTCGATTTCCTGCAGGGCGCGGTCAAGCTGCCCCTGCGTGAGTGCAGCTTCGGCCCGCGACAGGATCGCGTCGGCGTCGCCGCCGTCGCGCGGGGTAACCGATCTTGCGCCCAGCTGACGCTGGAGCCAGGTGGCCACGCCCCCCTCGGCGCCGTCCGATGTCCGGGCCTCGGCCAGCGCGGCGCGGGCGGCGTCGGGGAAATCGGCCTGCAGCGCGCTCAGCGTCGCGACACCTCCGGCGGCTTCGGCAAGGGCATCGGGCACTGTGACGCCCAGCCCGCCCAGCGCGGTCAGTTCCGCCTGCAGATCGTCGCCCCGGTCGATACCCGCGACCAGCCGGGCAATGGCGGCCTTGGCCTCGGCCTGACGCGCCTGTCCGGCGGCGTTCGCCTCGATTTCGCGGGCCGAGGCGAGCATCTGCTCGACCTCTTCGCGCTCGGCCGCAACGGCGGCGCGCAGCCCGGACAGTTCGGCTTCGACGGCGGCCGCAACGGCCTTCGAGGTGTCTTCCGACACCGGCGACAGGGCGATGTCGCCGATCCGGCTGTCCAGCGCCGCAAGCCGGTCGTCCAGCGCGCCCTGACGTGTGGCCAGATCGGCAAGCGTCGTCTCAATCTTGTCAAGGCGGGCCGTCAGCGGGCCCAGATCGGGGCCCTGCGGTGCCGCGGCAGAACCCAGGCCGGTCTCGACCTTGCCGACCCGGTCCGCAAGCGCAGCCACATCCCCCGACAGATCGGGCGGCGGCGACGCGCGCAGCGGCAGAAGATCGCTTGCCCCGGCAGCGAACCCGGCGGCGGCCACAAGGGCACCGGCCAGAATCATCGGCAAGACACCGCCGCGCTTTTCGATCACATGTTCGACCACCTTTTCGGTGAGTGGCGGCGGCGGCGCGGATACATCGGGTTCGGGCGTGTCGACCGCGTCTGTTGCTTGCGGCGCGGTTGTGTCATCGCCGGGGGCCTCGGACGGCGCGGGATCATCGGACACGATCACGGCATCCGGGATGGCATCGACGGTATCGGCCCCGGGTCCGGCATCGGCGGGCGCTTGGTCCGGTGCGGGGGCTTCGGGGATCAGGGATTCGTCCGAGGCATCGGCCGCGCTGGTGGGTGTCTTCCTCGATCGTGCCGGCGATTTCTTTTCAGCCACGTGGCGTCATCCCTTCGATTCTAATGGCCCGTGTTCGCGCACGATGCCCAGCTTACTGCGCGCCCCCCCCGCCCTCAACCCGACACGGCGGATGCGGCCAGTTTTTCCAGCAGGGTCAGCATCGCCTCGCCGTTGGGGGCTTCGGCGACCGCCACGCGGCGGGCAAAACCGTCGGGCAGGGCATCGGCCACCGCATGGCTGATCGCGGCGACGGCGGCGACCGGCTCAGGGCTCGCCTCGGCGAAAAGCCGCGCAGACCGGGGCGAGAAAAGGGGCGCGATCACCGGTGCGTGGCCCTGCAGACAGGCCAGCGCGGCGTCAGAAAGCGGCAGGGGGCGCTGTTCATAGACGATCTGTTCACGCACCGGCAGGCCCGCCGCGCCCAGTTGCCCGGCGATGTCGCCGCGCGCATGACGCCCGCGCAGATGCAGAAGCGGCGCATCGGGGCGCAGCGCCTTGAGCCGCCGAACCAGCGCTTCGGCATCGGGACCGGCCATTTCCGCCCGCCAGCCGGCGGCATCCGCCTGCCGGGTGGTCGAGGGACCCACGCAATAGGCGGGCAGGTCGCGGTTCGGGGTCAGCGCCGCAGCGGCCTCGACCCCGTGGCCCGAGGTGAAGATCAGCCCGCGCACCCCGCTCAGCGCCAGAGGACCGGGCAGGTGCCCGATCTCGATCAGGGGCGAGACCACAACATCGACCGTATCGCCCAGACGCAGGGCGATTTCGGCCGCCAGCGCGTCCGAAGCCTCCCGGGGTCGGGTCAGAAGAAGGACGGGCCGGTGAACGGTCATCTTGGGCCGGGATTGTTTGCTGCGATATCCGGTGTTACCTGCCGGACAGCACTGATGCAATCATTGCGGGAACAGGCGTGACAAGGGCCGCGATCATCCTCGGAATCGAAAGCAGTTGCGACGACACTGCCGCAGCGCTTCTGCGCGTGGCGGAGGGTGGCGGCGCGCAGGTCCTGTCGTCGGTCGTGCTCGGTCAGGGCGCCCTGCACGACGCTTTCGGCGGCGTGGTTCCCGAAATCGCCGCGCGCGCCCATGCCGAACGGCTGGATGGCGTTGTGGGCCGCGCGCTGGACGACGCCGGGTTGACGCTGGACGCGGTCGACGCCATCGCGGTCACGGCAGGGCCGGGCCTGATCGGCGGCGTCCTGTCGGGCGTGATGCTGGCCAAGGGGCTTTCGGCGGCGACGGGCAAGCCCCTGATCGGGGTCAATCATCTGGCCGGTCATGCGCTGACACCACGGCTGATCGACCCCGATATCGGGTTTCCCTACCTGATGCTGCTGGTCTCGGGCGGGCACTGCCAGTTCCTGATCGTGTCGGGGCCGGACAAGTTCACCCGGCTTGGCGGCACCATCGACGACGCGCCGGGCGAAGCCTTCGACAAGGTCGCCCGCCTTCTGGGCCTGCCCCAGCCCGGCGGCCCGTCGGTCGAGGCCGAGGCGTGCAAGGGCGATCCCGACCGCTTTGCCTTTCCGCGGCCACTGATCGACCGCGACGACTGCAACCTGTCCTTTTCCGGGCTGAAAACCGCCGTCCTGCGCGCCCGCGACCGGCTGGTCGCCGATCAGGGCGGGCTGCGGCAGGCCGACCGCGCCGATATCTGCGCAGGCTTTCAGGCCGCGGTGGCCGATGTTCTGGCCGCCAAGGCGCGGCGTGCGATCGCCGCCTTCCGCCCCTTGTCGGGGGCCGGGCCGGTGCTGGCGGTGGCGGGCGGGGTCGCGGCCAACAAGACCATAAGAGCCAAGTTAGAGACTGTTTGTCAGAGCACGGGCCTGCGTTTTGTCGCGCCGCCGCTTGCACTGTGCACCGACAACGCCGCGATGATCGCCTATGCCGGGGCGCTGCGCCATCTGGCGGGCGATACCGACGATCTGGGCCTTTCGGCGCGGCCGCGCTGGCCGCTTGACCGGGATGGGCCCGCCCTTCTGGGAAGCGGGCGCAAGGGGGCCAAGGCATGAGCGTGTCTGTCCTTGGCGGCGGCGCCTTCGGCACGGCGTTGGCGATCTCGCTTGCCGCGAAGGGGCCGGTCACGCTCTGGTCGCGGTCCGCGGCGCAGGCAGACCGCATGCAAGCCGAGCGTGAGAACGCCCTCCGCCTGCCCGGCGTCACATTTCCCGCTTGCGTGACCGTCACGGCCGACATCGCGCTGGCCTGTCGGTCCGATATCCTGCTTCTTGCGGTGCCGATGCAGAGCCTGCGTGGATTTCTCGACCAGATACAGGCTCTGATAAGGGAGAAAGACCTTGTCGCCTGCTGCAAGGGGATCGACCTTGAAACCCTGACAGGCCCTACCGCCCTGATCGGCGCAGCCGCGCCTGATGCCCGTGCCGCCGCGCTGACGGGGCCAGGTTTCGCCGCCGACATCGCGCGCGGTCTGCCCACTGCCCTGACGCTTGCCTGTGCCGATGGGGCAGGTGCACGGGCCCTGCAGGAGGCTCTGACGACGGACAACCTCCGCCTCTACCGCAGCGCCGACACGATCGGTGCGGAACTGGGCGGGGCGATCAAGAACGTGATCGCCATCGCCTGCGGCGTGGTGATGGGCGCCGGTCTGGGGGAAAGTGCCCGCGCCGCGCTGCTGACCCGCGGCTTCGCGGAAATGGTCCGCTTGGGCACCGCGCTGGGCGCCGACCCGCGCACGCTGTCGGGACTGTCGGGACTGGGCGATCTGGTGCTGACCTGCACCTCGGGCCAGTCGCGCAACTTCCGCCTTGGCCTGTCCATCGGGCAAGGTGCCGACGCGCCGTCCGAAACCCTCGAAGGGGCAGCGACCGCCATCGCCGCCGCCCGGCTGGCAATGGACCGGGCGCTCGACCTGCCCGTCACCGCGACGGTTGCGGCCCTTGTCGATGGCCGCATCGACGTGGCGCAGGCGATCCGCACCCTTATGACCCGACCGCTGAAGGAGGAATGACCATGCGCGTCGCCCTGATCTGCACCGACAAACCCGGACATCTCGACGTCCGCAAGGCCAACCGCGAAGCCCACCTTGCCCATATCCGCGACACCGGTGTGGTCGAGATGGCAGGCCCGCTTCTGGGCACGGGCGGAGAGATGGAAGGATCGCTCGTCATCCTCGACGTGCCCGATCTGGCCGCGGCAGAAGCCTGGGCCGCCGCCGACCCCTATGCAAAGGCGGGTCTTTTTCAGTCGGTTCTGCTGAAACAGTGGAACAAGGTGATCGGATAAGCGAAAGTCGCGCCAGAGTGGTAAGGGGTACGCCGACATGAAGACGCGCAAGGGCATCATTCTGGCCGGAGGGTCGGGAACCCGGCTTTACCCGATCACGCTGGGCCTGTCGAAGCAGCTTCTTCCTATCTACGACAAGCCGATGATCTATTACCCGATCAGCGTTCTGATGCTGGCGGGCATCCGCGACATCTGCGTGATCACGACGCCCGAAGACAACGCCCAGTTCCGGCGCATGCTGGGCGATGGCAGCGCCTGGGGCATCAGCCTGACCTATGTGGAACAGGCCAGGCCCGAAGGACTGGCACAGGCCTATCTTCTGGCCGACGCCTTCCTGGACGGCGAACCCAGCGCGATGATCCTGGGCGACAACATCTTCTTCGGCCACGGCCTGCCGCAGCTCATGGCGCGCGCCGACGAAGCGGGCCGCGGCGGTACGGTCTTCGGCTATCACGTCGCCGATCCACAGCGATACGGCGTGGTCGATTTCGACGCCGAAGGCCGCGTCACCGAAATCATCGAGAAACCGGCACGGCCGCCGTCGAACTATGCCGTCACCGGTCTTTATTTTCTGGACGAGACTGCATCGGAACGGGCGCGCCGCGTCACGCCTTCGGCGCGCGGAGAGCTCGAGATCACCTCGCTTCTCAACATGTATCTCGCCGACGGGCTGCTCACGGTCGAAACCATGGGCCGTGGCTATGCCTGGCTGGACACCGGCACGCATGGATCACTTCTGGATGCGGGCAATTTCGTGCGCACGCTGGAAGAACGGCAGGGCCTTCAGGCGGGCTGCCCCGAGGAAATCGCCTTCGACCAGGGCTGGATCTCGGCAGAAGACGTGCGCCGCCGCGCGGCGATGTTCGCCAAGAACCGATATGGCGACTACCTCCTGTCGCTGGTGGAGAGCGCGGGATGAACATCCTTTTCGTGCATCAGAACATGCCCGGCCAATACCGGGAAATGGTGCAATGGCTGGTGGCGCAGGGCGGGCACCGCATTGCCTTCCTGACCCAGCGCAACCCACCGCCGAAGATCGCCGGCGTCGAAACGATCCAGTACCGGCCAAAACACAAGCCCGCGAAAGACGCGTGGGGGCTGAGCAAGGTCTGGGAGGAAGCCACCGGCACGGGCTTCGGCGCGGCGCTGGCGGCGCGCAAGCATGCCGAAGACACCGGCTTCCGCCCCGATATCGTGATCGGCCATACCGGCTGGGGCGAACTTCTGTTCTTCAAGGAGATCTGGCCCGATGTGCCGATCCTTGGTTTTTTCGAGTATTTCTACCGCACCACCGGCGGCACCGTGGGCTTCGACCCCGAGGAACCGACGAGCGAACATTCGCCCTTCCTCATGCGGGCGCGCAACGCGGTGCCCTATGCCAGCATCGAGGTGGTCGATCGGGGCACCGTGCCCACCCAGTGGCAGAAAGACCGCTTTCCGGAAAGCTTTCACCAGAAGCTGGCTTTGTGCCACGACGGGATCCGCACCGACCTGCTGCGCCCTGACCCGAAGGTGACGCTGCCGCTGGGCCGCCTTGGCCGACAGGCGACGCGCGGGGATGAAATCTTCACCTATGTCGCGCGCAACATGGAGCGCACGCGCGGGTTTCACACCTTCATGCGGGCGCTGCCGCAGATCCTGTCGGCCCGCCCGCAGGCGCGCGCGGTCATCGTAGGCGGCAGCGAGACATCCTATGGGCCCGCCACCAAGACACCCGGCGGTCTGCGCGCCGAGATGGAGCGCGAGGTCGGCCACCTGATCGACTGGGACCGCGTGCATTTCCTTGGCCGCGTCCCCTATCCCGATTTCAAGCGCGTCGTGCAGATCAGCCGCTGCCACATCTACCTGACCATGCCCTTCGTGCTGAGCTGGTCACTGCTTGAGTCGATGTCGATGCAGGCGACCATCGTCGCGTCCGACGTGGCCCCGGTGCGCGAAGTGATCGGCCATGGCCGCAACGGCCTTCTGGTGGATTTCTTCGACCCCGATGCGCTGGCGGCGCAGGTGGTCGCGGTGCTGGCCACGCCGGGCGATTATGCCGGTCTGGGCATAGCGGCCCGGGCGGACGTGGTGGAGAATTACGATTTCCTCAAGGTGGCGATGCCGTTCCAGGCGCGCCTGATCAATGACATGGCACCGGGGGCCGCACCGATCGCGGTTTAATCCTCGACCGCGTTGACGACGCCGAAGGCCGATCCGATCACGCCAAGGACGGTGCGCAGGTTCGTCACCGGGCTTTCCGTCGCCATAACAAGATCACCGTGATGGATGGGGAACTCGCGCGCGGCAAACAACCCGTCGGCCGTCGTCAGGTCGAGCGTGAAGACAACCTGCCGCTGGCTGGGCCCGGCGGCCCGGACCGCAGATGCAGGATAGTCCCGCAGCACGAGGACGCCACCGGGATCGGCGCGCGCATCGTTGACGCCGCCCATGATCGCCAGCGCCTCGATCGCGGTCAGGTGGTCGCGGGAGAAGGGATGCTCGGCCTCGCGCCCGGCGGCACCCAGCGACAGGAAGAACCGGTCGTCTTCCTCGACAAAGACCTTGTCTCCGCCGGTCAGGCGGGTGTCGAGCGCGGGCATCGCGAACAGCCGGTCGACCGAAATGCCATAGACCTTTTGCGCCCTGACCAACCGCACCTGCGGATTGCGCAGACCGGTGGCAACGCCGCCTCCGGCGGCGATCAGGTTCATCACGGTATAGTTGCGATCCGGCAGCGGGTAGGATCCGGGGTTCGCCACCCCGCCCACGAGATCGGCCGAGTTTCCACGCCCCTCGCTCAGCGTCAGCTGGACCTGTGCGGATGGCACGATGGCCTCGACCGCGGTCTGGATTTCGGCGCGCGCGGCGTCGACCGATTGTCCCGCGACCGTCACGTCGCCGAGATAGGGCACGAAGACCGACCCGCCCGGCGACACGCGCACATCCGGCAGATCGACCGCGCGTTCCTCGGGCGCGGTCAGCAGCGAATTGTCGCCCCGGTCCCAGATGCGCAGGCCCAGAGAATCGCCCGGGCGGATGATCTGGTCGGTCGCCCCCTGGCTCGCGCCGATCCAGGACAGGCGCGCACCATCGCCGCCCGGCCAGCGCGACAGCGTGTCGAGGAAGGCGCGCGTCACCGGATAGACGGCGAAATCTGCGGCGGGATCGGCCGCGGCCTGGAGGATTTCCGTCTGCACGGCGGCCCCACGGGGCACGGTCGTGCAGCCCGCCAGCACGGAGATGGCCAGAAACAAACACAACCGGTACGGGCGGAACAAACGCGCCAAACTTATCCCCAGAACAGCATTAGTACTTGATTCACTCATAACTCCTACACTTTCAAGTTGTTATCGTCGTTATGGGGAATTTCCTTTGCCATTCGATGCAGGTCTGCTGGTGGAACGGGTGCCGGTTTCCGCGCCGGGCATCAGCCCGGGCAAGCGGATCATGGACATCCTGGTGGCGTCAGCGATTCTGCCGGTCGCCGCACCGGTCATGGCGGTCATTGCGCTGGTCCTGCTGGTGGGGCAGGGGCGACCTGTCTTCCACATCTCGCGCCGCTGTCACACACCGGGGCGGACATTCGGGCTCTTCAAGTTCCGGACGATGACGGTCGCTCCGGATGGCGGCGGTGCGACCGGCGGCGACAAGGCGGCCCGCATCACGCCACTGGGGCGCTGGCTGCGGGCGCACCGGCTGGACGAACTTCCGCAGCTCATCAACATCCTGCGGGGAGAGCTCAGCCTTGTTGGCCCGCGCGCGCCTCTGCCGGAATATGTCGACCGATTTCCCGACCTTTACGCGCGCGTCCTGCGCAACCGCCCCGGGGTGACCGGGCTGGCCACCGTGGTCTTTCAAGGACATGAGGCGCGGTTGCTGTCGGCCTGTCGGACAGCGGCGGAAACCGATGCCGTCTATGCCCGGCGCTGCATCCCGCGCAAGGCACGGCTCGACCTGATCTATCAGCGGCGGCGCTCGGTCCTGCTCGACCTCTGGGTGCTGGCACGGACGCTGCGTGTGGCCGCGCGCCCCGGGGCGGGCGTTATGCGATGACGTTGCGGCCCCGCCTGCTGCCAGTGGATGTCGCAACCACCTATGCCGGGCGCTGCGTGATGGTGACCGGGGCGGGCGGGTCGATCGGATCACATCTCGTTCGGAGGCTACTGACAATGCGTCCGCAGCGAATCGTGCTCTTCGACATCAGCGAAGCCGCCCTTCATGCCCGAATGATGACCTTGGGCGATCTCGCCGGCCGGGCTGGCATCGAACTTGTCGCGGTGCTCGGCTCGGTCGCTGATCACGCACAGGTCCAGCGGGCCCTGCTGCGGCACGGCGTGCAGATCATTTTTCATGCGGCTGCCTACAAGCATGTGCATCTTGTAGAAGGCAACGCCCGGGCCGCGCTTGCCAACAATGTGCTGGGCACCCGGGTGCTCGCCGGCGCGGCCGAAGGATGTGGAGTCAACAGGTTGATCCTCGTTTCCTCGGACAAGGCGGTCTTTCCCGCCAATGTCATGGGGGCGTCGAAACGCCTGTCGGAGCTGATCATTCAGGACTTCGCTTCGCGGTCAGGCGGAACTGTCCATGCAATCGCCCGCTTCGGCAATGTCCTCGGATCCAGCGGATCGGTCCTGCCGATCTTCCGCAGACAGGTCCGCCGCGGCGGGCCACTTACAGTGACGGATCCGGATGCAACGCGCTATTTCATGCGGATTCGGGATGCGGTGACGCGGCTGTTGTCCGTCGGCCATATTGCACGGGGAGGGGAGATTTTCGTCTTCGACATGGGCCCGCCAGTGCGGATCGGCGATCTTGCGCGCAGGGTGATCATGGATGCGGGTCTGCGCGCGCGCGATTCGCTCACCCCTGATGGCGAGATCGCGATCCGCGTCATCGGGCTCCGTCCCGGAGAGAAACGCCACGAATCGCTCACTGTTTCGGGGCGCATGCGACCGACGGCTTGTGCCGGTATCTTCACGGCCGATGACCCCCGGCTTTGCGAATTCGACCTTGCGGCGATGCTGCGGGCTGTCCGCCGGCTCGTCGAGGGCAACGACGGGGAAGAGGTGCTGACCGCCCTGCGCCCCTGGATCGAAGGCGCGGCAGACGACACCACCTACGGTTCGCGCTTTATCACCAGGGCTGATGCCAGAACAGGGGTCCGGACTGAAGCCTTGACTGAAGGATGACAAGACCCGTCCTGGTTGCTATCCCGGGACAGGACCCTGCCCAAGGACGCGCCTGCGTGAAGATCACCGAAACCGCCCTGCCCGGCCTCTTGATCCTTGAACCGGACCGGTTCGGAGATGATCGTGGCTTCTTTTCCGAAAGCTGGAGCCGGCGCCGCCTGACAGAGGCCGGGATCGACATCGACTTTGTTCAGGACAACCATTCGCTGTCCGCCACCGCCAATACCGTGCGCGGTCTGCATTTTCAGCGCCCGCCCCATGCGCAGGCCAAGCTTGTGCGGTGCGGGCGGGGCTGCCTGTTCGATGTGGCGGTCGACATCCGTCGGGGCAGCCCGACCTATGGCCGGTGGGCCGGGGTCGAACTGAGCGCGCAGAACGGTCGGCAGTTGTTGATCCCCGCGGGGTTCCTCCACGGATTCGCGACGCGGACGCCCGACACGGAAATCATCTACAAATGCTCAGACTATTACGCGCCGGCTTGCGAAGGCGCGGTGCGCTTCGATGACCCCGATCTGGGCATCGACTGGGCCTTGACCGGCCCCGCCGTCCTGTCGCCCAAGGACGGTGCCGCGCCCGCCTTCCGCGATCTCGACACGCCCTTCGGATGGGTCCGTGCATGATGACGATACTTGTCACGGGCGGCGCGGGCTTCATCGGATCGGCGGTGGTCAGACTGGCCATCGCGCGCGGGTTCTCCGTGGTCAATGTCGATGCGCTCACCTATGCCGGGCGGCTTGAGAACGTCGCATCGGTCGCGGACCACCCGGCCTATCGGTTCGAACATGCCGACATCCGCGATGCCGCCACGCTGGATCGCGTGTTCGCCGAACATGATCCCGACGCGGTGATGCATCTGGCCGCCGAAAGCCATGTGGACCGGTCGATCGACGGCCCGGGCGATTTCATCCAGACCAATCTTGTCGGCACCTTCAACATGCTGCAGGCCGCGCGCGCCCATTGGGAAGGCAAGGGCCGGCCCGGCGCCTTCCGCTTCCACCACATTTCGACCGACGAAGTCTTCGGGTCGCTGGGCGAGACGGGCGTCTTCCTCGAAACGACGCCCTATGACCCGCGCAGCCCTTACTCCGCATCAAAAGCCGGGTCCGATCACCTCGTGCGCGCCTGGCACCACACCTATGGCCTGCCGGTGGTGCTGACGAACTGCTCGAATAATTATGGTCCGTTTCACTTTCCCGAAAAGCTCATCCCCAAGACGATCCTCAGCGCTCTGCGGGGTGCGCCGATCCCGGTCTATGGGCAGGGTTTGAACGTGCGTGACTGGCTTTTCGTCGAAGACCATGCCGAGGCGCTGCTTCTCGCGGTCACCCGGGGGCGCGTCGGTGAAAACTACAACATCGGCGGGCGGGCCGAGTGCCGCAACATCGATCTGGTGCGCAAGATCTGCGCCATCCTCGACCGCAAGCGCCCGGGCGCGCATCCGCATGCCGAGCTCATCACCTTCGTGACCGACCGGCCCGGCCATGACGCGCGCTACGCGATCGACCCGGCGAAAGCCTGCGACGAACTGGGATGGGCGCCCTCGGTCACACTGGACGAAGGGCTCGAACGGACGGTCGACTGGTATCTTGCGCAGGAAGACTGGTGGCGCCCGCTTCTCGACATCGACGGCGTCGGCAGCCGGGTCGGCACGTCGCGATGACCGTCCTTGTCTTCGGGAAATCCGGCCAGGTGGGATCGGAACTGGCCCGGCTGGCGCCGGATGCGCGCGTTCTGTCGCGGGCCGAAGCTGACCTCAGCGATCCGCAAGCCTGCCACAGGGCGATCCGCCATCTGAAGCCCCGGGCCGTCATCAATGCCGCCGCCTATACCGCCGTCGATCGCGCCGAGACCGAGATGGATCTGGCCCGCATCATCAACGGCAACACCCCCGGCGCCATGGCGCGCGCCGCGCGCGAGATCGGCGCTGTCTTCGTCCATATCTCGACCGATTATGTCTTTGACGGGTCGGGGGACCGGCCCTGGCGGCCCGATGATCCGACCGCTCCGATCAACGCCTATGGGCAGACCAAGCGGCAGGGCGAAGAGGCCGTGCGCGCGGCGGGTGGCGTTCATGCGATCCTGCGGACATCCTGGGTGTTCTCGGCTTTTGGGCAGAATTTCCTGAAGACGATGCTGCGTCTGGGCGATTCGCGGCCTGCCCTGTCGGTCGTCGGCGATCAGGTCGGCGGCCCGACCCCGGCGGCGTCAATCGCCGGTGCCTGCCTGACGATCGCGGAGCGTCTTCACGACCGGCCGGATCTGACGGGAACCTATCACTTTTCGGGTGCGCCGGATGTGTCCTGGTACGGCTTCGCGCGCGCCATCTTCGGGGCCTCCGGGCAGACGCCCGAGGTCACGGCGATTCCCTCGTCGGATTATCCCACCCCTGCAACACGGCCGATGAACTCGCGCCTTGACTGTTCGGCCTCCGAAACTGCCTTCGGCATCCCCCGGCCGGACTGGCGGATCGGGTTGCGCCAGGTCCTTTCAGAGCTCGGGCATCGGAGCTGAAACGTTTCGCACGCGAAACATTCAGAAGCGTGATCTGAGGAACTCGGCGATCTCGTGGGCAAGGTCATCTGTGACGCGGTCGCCGGTCAGTTCCAACCGGTTGCGGGACGGATGGAACCGCAGCGTCAGCCCTTCGACCAGCGGGATCTCGACCGATTCGGCCCCAGCCGCACGATCCTTCGACAGGGGGGGCAGAGGATCGGGCGCCCGGGCCGGTTCAGGCGCAAGCGACGCAATCTCGGTCAGGGCACCGATAAGGATCTTTACCTCGGCCGCGGGCGTCGGGCGCGCGTTGCGCGCCAGCGCCACGCGCAGGCGGGGCGCGAACCCCGGATCGCGCACCATTTCGCGCGCCATCGCGAGACCCAGCTTTTCGCTGATCGCCATGGGGAAATTCAGGATGTCGTCGAAGGCGTCCACCAGCCCGACGAAAGTGCCGATCTTCGACCGCTTCGAGCGGGTCGTGGAAGCATAGAGCCCGCGAAGCGCGGCGCGCTGATCGGGAAAAACGCCCTGTTCCACCGATTTCAGCGCAATGCGCGCACGTTCGTAGTGGCTTACATCGACGCGGATCTCGTTTTCTTCCACCATCGACAGATAGGCGTCCTGCGCCGTCTCGGGGCGCACGACCAAGGCGCGCACCACCGCGAACCGCGGATCGTCGGTGTCTCGGTGCAGACGCCGAAGCGCAGTCAGGCGCCGCCAGCCCGAGATCAGCCCGTAGCGCGCTTCGCCATCGTCGCGGTCAAGGCGCACGATCTCGATCGGCATCTGCTGGCCGCGCGCCTGGATCGACGTCATGAGCGCCTGAAGTTCGTCTTCCTCCTGCACCAGGCGGTCGCGGACAAGGTAATCTCCATCGATCCGATCAACGGGGATCAGATCGATCACCTGCCCCTGTGCCCGGGCCTGGGCGAGTGTCAACGCCTCCTGCATGATCCGGATCCTGCATTGTGCCGGGTAAAGCGTAACGCTCTGGCAGCGGTTTTCCCAGACCGCAGATTGCCCCGTCGCGCGCCGGGGCCTAAACTCGGACCATCACGCGGCGAGGGTGCGATGCGGTACTGGTTGTTCAAATCCGAACCCGACACATGGTCCTGGGATCAGCAGGTCGCACGCGGTGCGGCGGGCGAGGAATGGTCGGGCGTGCGCAACTATCAGGCGCGGAACTTCATGCGGCAGATGGTGCCGGGCGACCTTGGCTTCTTCTATCACACCCAGACCGAACGGGCGATCGTCGGCGTGGTCGAGGTGATCGCCGAAGCCCATCCCGACAGCACGAGCGATGACCCCAGATGGGATTGCGTCGATATCCGGGCGGTCAGGCCACTGCCCGGCAAGGTGACGCTGGACGAGATTAAGGCCGACCCGAGGCTGGCCGATATGGCCCTTGTTCGGTTCTCGCGTCTGTCGGTGCAACCGGTCACCGCCACAGAGTGGACGATCATCTGCAGCCTTGCAGGACTGGACAACGCATAAAAAAGAAGGGTTCCGGACATATGACCGGAACCCTTCCTACCCCACGCGCTCCCATACCACCGCACGTGTTCGAAAATGGACCCGGTCATCCTGACCTCACCCACCTGATACCATGACAGGTGGGCTGAACAAACTGCCAAGTGTCTCTTATTCGCGTCAACTTGGCGGGAGTTGTTAGGATTTTTTTTGAATTTCGATTGAAGAAATTTATCGTTCCCCGTGTGCCTTGTATGTCTTGGCCAAATTCCCATCTTCGCTGGTTGTTGGTTGCGACAAAGGTTTCGGTTCATGACGAACGAGGTATCCGTCCACAGGGATCAGGCCGTGGGTCGCCTGCGGTCCGACGGGCCCTTGACCGGCCGTCTGCTGGACGATCACCGCAGTGTCGGGGCGGAACTGGCTTTCGATCCGGTTCAGATGGGTTGGGTCCGCTCGGACGTGTCCGACGATTTTCACCCCCAGACCGGCAGGCGCCCCGGCTGGCCGCAGCCTGTCACTTCGGCGGCACGGATCACGCTGAGGCCCTGGAATAGTGCCGAAAGCGAGGTTTTCGCCGCCCTTCTCGATGATCCGCGCCTGTGGGAACACATGCCGCAACCCTATCCCGGGCAGATCACCCCTGACATGGCAGACAGCCTGATCGCGCTGTCCAATGATGGCGCCTTCCACCATGTCCGCGCGATCGAGGTCGACGGCGTCACGGTCGGACAGGTGCGCCTGGAATACAGCGACCGGGGCAGCGAGCTCAGCTACTGGATCGGGCGCAACCACTGGCGGCGCGGGATCGCCGGGCGCGCGGTCAGCAGGTTTCTCGAAAGCGCGCCGGTGCAGGGACAGCTTCATGCCCGGGTGCGGCCCGGGAATGTCGCCTCCTTGCGGCTGCTGGAACGCGTGGGCTTCCGCCGTCAGGACATCGCCTGCGACGGGTCGGGCTGGGTGATCCTGCACCGCTGACGCTCAGTCAAGCCGCACGCCCTGGGTCCGCCCGTGTCGGGTGGTGCGATCGAGAATGCGGTCCTGCCGTGCCCATTTGTTGATGATCCCGCGGGCGTTGCGGCACCCGGCTTCATGAATTTCGCGCGCCGCCGCGATGCCGTGGCCGGCGTGCAGTCGTTCATGGGCGAGAAGCGCCGCTTCCATCCGCTGCCAGATGCCAAGATCGCGCTGCGACAGACGCTCGGGCTGTTCGAGGCGGGGCATGGTGATGGTGATGGAGAGGGTGACCTCGCACCGCTGGCTCCACTGAACCCACCATCGGGTATAGCCCCAGAACCCGTTAGGGCCGTTCTGCCCCATTTCGCGGCGCAACTCTCCGAGGTTGCTGCCGGAAACGGGATAATGGATCAGCTGCTCGGTCATCTTTGGTGCGGCCACCGCGGGGGCGGCCGCAACCAGCGTCAGGATGATCAGGCAGATCCGGATCAATAGCGATAGTGTTCGGGCTTGAAGGGGCCCTGCGGCGCCACGCCGATGTAATCGGCCTGATCGGCGCGCAGTTCGGTCAACTTGACCCCGATCCGCTTCAGATGCAGACGCGCGACCTTTTCATCGAGGTGCTTGGGCAGGACATAGACCTTGTTTTCATACTGGTCGCCCTTGGCCCAAAGTTCGATCTGCGCGAGAACCTGGTTGGTGAAGCTGGCCGACATCACGAAGCTGGGGTGGCCGGTGGCATTGCCCAGGTTCAGAAGGCGGCCTTCCGACAGAAGGATGATCCGGTTGCCCGAGGGCATCTCGATCATGTCCACCTGGTCCTTGATGTTCGTCCACTTGTGGTTCTTCAGCGCGGCGACCTGGATTTCGTTGTCGAAGTGGCCGA
>CAZNMV010000031.1:0-16037 GCA_964573835.1 uncultured Aestuariivita sp.
CATCGTGAACCGCACGCGCGAGGCGGGGCTCGAAAGCTGGATGCGCTTCTCGCTTGGTCTGCCTGCGCAGAACGACCTGCTGATCGCTACCGTCGCCCGGTTCCTGACCCCTAGCCCTTGACCGGCAGCTTGCCCAAGTGGCGCAGCATCGCGGCGAAGGCGTCGAGACGCCCCTGCTGATAGGCCGCGACATCCATGCCGTCGTAGTTCAGGAACCCCTGCCCGTCGCGCAGACCGCGGCGGCCCTGTTCCATGTTGTCCTCGATCACCTGCGGCGCGGCGAAACGGTCTGACCCCGTCGCCCCGGTCATGTAGCGGCTGGCGTAATAGAGGATGTCACCCCCGCCCCAGTCGATAAATTCCAGAAGGCCCAGCACGGCAAAGCGGAAGCCGAAACCATAGCGCGTGGCAAGGTCGATGTCTTCCGGCGTTGCCACACCTTCCTCGACCATGCGCGCGGCTTCGTTCATGGCAAGGATCTGGATGCGCGGCACAATATAGCCCGGCGCCGCCTTGCAGACGACCGGCACCTTGCCGATCCGGGTCAGCAGCGCCTTCAGCCTTTCGGTGACGGCCGGGTCAGTCGCATCGCCCGGCGACACCTCGACCAGCGGCACGAGGAAGGCGGGGTTCAGCCAGTGGGCATTCAGGAACCGTTCAGGCCCGGTGACGAAGGGCTGCAGATCGTTCGACAGGATCGTCGAGGTGGTGGACGCTATGATCGCCCCGGGTGCGGCCAGCGCGGATGCGCGCGACAGCGCATCCTCTTTCGCAGCCATGGTTTCGGGGACGCCTTCCAGAATCACGTCCGCCCCCTGCAGCCCATCGGCCAGCGCATCGGCGCCGAAGGTGTGGATGCGCGCCATCATTGCGTCGATCTCGGACGCCTCCAGCAGCCCGAGCCGGGCCATCATCCCGAAGGTGGCGCGGATGTCGGCCAGCGCCTCCTCCGCCACGCGGGCGGCACCTTCCGCATCACGCGGCTTGGCGTCGATCAGGTTGACCCGGTGCCCGGCATAGGCGAAGGCGACGGCGATGCCGCGCCCCATGCGCCCCGCGCCAAGTGCGGCAATCACTTCATCCGTCATGTCAGACCCCGTCCCGCAGCCGCGCCTGCAGGTCGCCGACGCTCAGCCCCGCGAGCCCGAGGTTTTCCAGCGTGCGGCCCGTGCGTCGGAAATCGTCACCGCAGACCGCCGATCCAAGCGCCAGAAGGCCTGTCGCCGTGGGTGCGGGCACGCCAGCCCAATCCGCGACCGAGACCAGGAAGGCCAGCCCCGTCGCCACGTCCTCGCGCATGTAGCGGTGTTCGGTCAACACGAGGTGTTCGCGCCAATCCCCTGAATCGGTGAGCTTTTCATGCGCGGCGTTGCCATACATCCATTCCGGGCCGTCCTTGTCGTAGTGATCGGCCAGCGGGAAATGCGGCGCGCCGTAACCCAGCGTCTCGCGCAGGGCCATGCGTTCGGCATCCAGCCGGGTGGTCACGCGGCGGATCGCAGGCTGGGTGCCTTCGTTGTGAATGTCCCAATGTTCGAAATGCTCGATGGGACCGGCATTCATCAGGATCAGCGGCGGGTGGATGATCGGGCCCGCATTCATCAGCGCGCCGGACAGACCGTCGCCCGCGGGTTCGACCGACGGATAGGCGCGCGCCATCACCGCATGAGCATGATCGGCCAGCCGCAGCGGATGAACACCGGTGGGCAGACGGGTCGCCCTCGTGGTGATCGCAACGGTCTCCGGCCCGTGCATCCGCGTCAGATAGGGCAGCGTGCCCGCCTCGGCCCAGGCCACATCGGCGGTGTTGCCCGCGCGGCGGACGATATCGGCCATCATCCAAGACCCGAAGCTTCCGGGCGGCAGGAAGACGACCTGGCCGTCGGTCAGATGCGGTGCCAGCGCGACGGCGATGTCGGCCTGGGCGGTGGCCGGTGTCGGGCAGACGATCAGTTCCGCACCCCGCACCGCGTCGCCGATCTCGTCGCAGACCTGCGCCAGTGTCACCGGCCGCGTGCCCTTGTGATCTTTCAGCGTGATGGTGCCACCGCGCGCGCGCAGCGCCGCCTGCGCCGCCCCGTCGCGCCGCCAGAGGCTGACCTCATGCCCCTGTTCGGTCAGGTCGACCGCCGCCGCCGTCGATCCGTTGCCGCCGCCCAAGACCGCAATCTTCATCGTTTTTCCCCTTCCGCCATGCCCGCGGTTTTATATGAAATTTCATACAACCAATTCTTCTGTTGCATTTGCCCATGCGTCAAGCTTTTCATATGAAAATGCATGTATTCGACTTGCCGGTCGCTTGCATGACACCATAACTGCTACAAGATGCCTGCGACGAAATCGCGCAAGGCGTCGATACAACGACAAGACAGGGAGAGACCCAAATGACCTTCTTCACCCGGCTTTCGGCGAAAGCCACGCTTTTCATGGCCGCGGGCGGCATGGCCCTTGGCCTCGCCCAGGCCGCGCAGGCCGAGGACCGCGTGACTGCGGTTCATGCCTTCCCCGAGTTCCTGGTCTACACCAAGACCTTCCTCGCCATGGTCGCGGACATCAACGAGCGCGGCAAGGGTATCGTCCAGATCGACGTGCGCGGCGGCCCCGAGGCGATCGGCATGTTCGAACAGCCCGCAGCCGCGCGTGACGGTGTGATCGACATGGTCCACACGCCGGGCAGCTTCTACGGCGCCAACGTGCCCGAGATCGACGCCATGGTCGGCGCGCGCGTCACACCGCTCGACGTGCGGGCGAACGGCGGCGCCGCGCTGATGGACCAGGCCCACCAGGACCGCTTCGGCGTCAAGCATCTGGGCTGGATCGACGGTGGCCTGAAGTTCCACATCTTCATGAATTCGGAACCGAAGTTCCGCGCCGAGGACGGCGTTCTCGACCTCACCGGCGTGAAACTGCGCGACAACCCGATCTACAACGCGTTCTTCACCGCGATGAACGCCACCACCTCTTCGATGCCCGCGACCGAGGTCTATTCGGCGCTGGAAAAAGGCGTGGTCGATGCCGCGGCCTGGACCGAGATCGGCATTCCCCAGCTGAAGTGGAACGAATTCCTGAAGTACCGGGTCGATCCGGCCTTCTACAACACCGACATCGGCATCATCTTCAACGTCGATGCCTGGAATGCCCTGTCGCCGGCAGCGCAGGACCTGCTCCAGAGCGTCATCATCGAGTGGGAGGCGAAGTCCTTCAGCGATCGTCAGGCCGACGTGGTCTCGGACGTCGAGATCCTGACCGCCGGCGGCATGACCTTCGTGCCCCACCCCAGCGACGAAGCCGCGGCCGCCTATCTCAAGCTCGCCAATGACGCCGTCTGGAGCCGCATGTCCGAGCGCATGGACGCCAACGGTGCCGGCGCGGAAAGCTATGCCGCGTTCCGCAAGGCCTATTACGGCGAAGAGTAAGTCTCTTCGACATCATCGCGTCACCCGGGCCATCCGGGTGACGTTTTCTTGAACGGCCCGCGAAGGGCCGCAACCGGAACAATGGGGGTGGGTATGGCTGTGATGCGTGTGATAGACCGCATCTGCGATCTGCTGGCCATTCTGGCCGGGATCTACCTGATCGGGATCATGCTGGGCATCGTGATCAGCGCCACGGCGCGCACGTTCCTGATCTCGGGCCCCTGGTCGAGCCACATCTTCACATTCACCGAATTCGGCCTGCTCTACATCGTGATGGCGGCCTCGCCCTGGCTGGTCCGACTCAAGGGCCATGTCTTCATCGAGCTGCTTTCAGCCGCGCTGCCGACGGCCGCGCAACGGTCCTTCAGCCGCGTCGTCGCCGTGCTCTGCGTGGTGATATGTCTCGTGCTGACGTGGTTCTCGCTTGTGGCGACGATCAAGGCCTATGACTTCGGCGATGCGCTGATGCGCAGTCTCGACATGCCGAAATGGCTGGTTCTGGGCTCCATGCCCATCGGGTTCGGGCTGATGGGCCTGCAGTTCCTGCGCTTCGTCTTCGGGCCCGAAACGCTGCATACCGGCCAGGCCGGCGTCCACGAATAACAACCGCCAACCGGGCAGAAACTAAGGACAGGCACATCATGGAATGGTTCGAGGCGCTGTTTTTCCTGCTGGGCATGATCCTGTTCTTCATGGCGCTCGGAATTCCCGTGGCGCTGGCCTTCCTGGCCGCGAACGTGATTGGCGCGGTCTATTTCATGGGCGGCCGCGGCGATCTGATCGCCCAGATGGAACGCGGGATCGGCGCGCTGGTGAACAATGCCGTCCCCACGATCACCTCGTTCAACCTCATACCCGTCCCGATGTTCCTACTGATGGGCGAGATCTTCTTCTTCACCGGGCTTGCCACGCGCATGTTCGGCGCGGTGGACAAGCTGATGGGCCGCCTGCCCGCGCGCCTGTCTTTCGTGACGGTGGCGGGCGGCACGGCCTTCGCGACGCTGTCGGGGTCGTCTCTGGGCTCCACCGCGCTGCTCGGCACGCTGATGGTGCCCGAAATGCAGAAGCGCGGTTACAAGAAGCACATGGCGATCGGCCCGATCCTGGGCACCGGCGGTCTTGCCATGCTCATCCCGCCGTCGGCGCTGGCCGTTCTGCTGGCCACGCTGGCTGATCTTGACATCGGCGCGGTGCTCATCGCGGGCATCCTGCCCGGCGTGATCCTGGCCTGCATGTATGCGGTCATGATCCTGCTGATGGCGTTGCTCGATCCCAGCGCGGCGCCCGCCTACGAGGTCGAAGACATCAATTGGCGCGAACGTGCGCGGCTCTTCCTCGTCGATATCCTGCCTATGGTATCGGTGGTGATCGGCGTCATCCTGTGCATCATGTACGGGATCGCGACACCCTCCGAAAGCGCGGCCTTCGGCTGCCTGGGCGTACTGGTTCTCGCCGCGCTCTACCGCTCCCTCACCTGGGACGGCATTGTCAAATCGGTCACTGGCGCGCTGAAGGTGACGACCATGGCGCTGCTGATCATCTTCGGCTCGGCCACCTTCTCGGCGCTCCTGGCCTTCTCAGGCGCGTCTTCGGGGCTAATCCGCTGGGCCACGCAGTTCGACCTGTCGCCGACGACCATGCTGCTCATCATGTTCGCCATCCTGCTGGTGCTGGGCATGTTCATGGACCAGCTGTCGATGATGCTGCTCACGGTGCCGATCTTCTTCCCGCTGGCGGTGACGCTCGACTTCGACCTGATCTGGTTCGCGGTGATCGTGCTGCTCGCGCTCGAGATCAGCTTCACCACCCCGCCCTTCGGACTTCTGCTCTTCGTGATGAAGGGGGTCTCGCCCCCGGGCACGTCGATGCGCGACATCTACCTGGCGGCGATCCCCTATATCGGGTGTTCCATGCTGCTGGTGGGATTGTTGATCCTGTATCCTCCCATCGCCACATGGCTGCCAAGCCTCGGCCAGTGAGGCGACCAAGTGCAGGGCAGGCCCCGCGGGGCCTGCCGGTGCGGCGTCAGAGCCCCTTTGGATGGGTCAGGAATTCCTCGATCACCCAGTCGGGGGCCTTGGTATAGTCACCCGTGCGGCTGACCCCCTGCCCCGTGAGGCGCTTCAGCTCGACCGCCATCTGCGCCATCTTCACGGCGATCGGAATGCCGTTGATGACAGGTGCCCCGTCTATGCGGTGGTCGTGGAACTGCGAGAAGAGCAGCATCGGGATCCCCCCGCCGGGGATGAGCACGTCGGTGCCCGCCGCGACCAGCGGGCGGCCCTGCTCCTCGAACAGCCGCCTGACCTCGTCCGCCTTCTCTGCATCACCATAGGCACCGAGGATCTGGCCCGGCTCGAACGTCATCGAATGCACGCCGGTGACCCGGTCTCGCAGACCGTATTTGCCGATCTGGTGATGGAACCACGGGATGAAGCGCGGATTGATCGTCACGATACCCAGCTTCTGGCCCAACTGGCAGGACCAGAGCATCGTCGCCTCGCCCAGCCCGATGACGGGGATGTCGACGACGCTGCGCGCCTCGTAGAGCCCCGCATCCTGAAAATGTCCGACGATGAAGGCGTCATAACCTTCCCGCTCGGCCCGGACCGCGTTGCAGATCATCTCGCGCGCGCAGCGCCATTCCATCAGCGGATGGGCATAGCTGTCGAAGGGCGTGATGCCGCGGATGTCCACCTGCACACCCGGCCCCGCAACCGCATCCAGATGCGGCTGGAGCATGTCCCAATAGGACGCGCCGTTTTCGTAATCGACATAGGACTGATACCAGATCTTCATCTTGTCTTCTCCCTAGAGGGGACTCTGCCCCCGCCCGCGCTGACGCGCGGCCTCCCCCGGGATATTTGCAACCCAGAGAAGACCGCGCGTCCGCCCATGTCTTCTTCGGGTCCGAAATATCCCGGAGCGCGAGGCAGAGCCTCGCAAATGTCGAAAAAGGTGTGCGCCGCAGGCGCTCAACTGAGAAACGACCGGATCGTCGCCAGTGCGCCGTCCAGAGCCTTGCCCTCTTCGTCCTGCAGCGCGGCCTCGCGCAGGCGGCGCGCCCAGTCGACGGCGTCGTCGCGATGGGCCACGGTCGCGATCCCGGCCAATACGCGGTCGAACTTGGACAGACCCCGCGCATGGGTGTCGGAATAGCCCTTGATGAGGCGGCGGCAGCGCAGAACCTCGACGGCCAGCGCCGGGTTGTGCGCGCGGTAAGCCTCGACCTGATCGAGCCAGGCGCGCAGGTGATCTGTCTCGATCCGGTGGCGCAGCGAGCGGCGGCGCCAGCCGCGCAGTCCGGCCACGAGATAGAGCGTGATGAACCCCCGCAGCCGGTCGGTGCGGATGCGGCGGCCACGGTTGAACAGCCGGTCGATGCGGCCCATCCATTTCGGGTCGGCCTCGATCCATGCCCCGAGGCGTGCCGGAAAGAGGCCCACGATTTCCTCTGCCCTTGGGTGGAAGAATTCGGTCAGCTGCAGCACCTGTTCGTCCTTGCGCCCCATCTCGCCGTCGATGCGCGCATAGCGGGCGGGCTGGGTCTTGGCCGAAGCGACGCGGATGACGTCATCGTAAGCCATGGCATTGGCGATGTATTTCGCGGCCTCGACGGTCAGGGCGTGCCCGTCCCCGCCATCGTCGCGCGCGGCGATCGCTTCGAGATGCGACAGATACTCCGCCCCATAGGCAATGTCCTGAAAGCCCACCACCTTGGCCAGCCCGCGCCGCGCCATGTCCTGCGCAGGGGCGGGCAGCTTGCCGGCCCGTGAAACAAGCGCGTCCCATTCGGCGCGGGCCTTCGCGGGGCCGCGCAGCGGCGCGGCGACCGGGGCAGGTTCTGCCTTGGGCGCAGAACGGGGCGCCGGCGTTGCGACTGCGGCGAACCCGGCGTGAAAGGCGCGCAAGCTTGCCTCGACGCCCTTGCCGCTCCGGCGGATTGCCTCCTCGAAGGATGCGACCGGGAAGGCCAGCGCGCCAGACCCTGCCAGCGCGCCCAGAAGGCTGGCCGAGATGACCGAGCCGTTCTCGACCGCAAGCCGCTCCATGTCGGCCGCGAGGAACCTTTGCGCGGCGATTTCGGCGGCGGCGATGACCTCTTCGGCCTTCGCGATGCCGTCGCCCGGCACCATCTTTTCCGACACCGCGAGTGCCCTGTGGGTCGAGGCGATCAGCACCGTGCGGTCCGGCGTGACGAAGCCGCGCTGGATCGCGCGGCCCGCCTCCATGCATTCCGCCGCGATCAGCACATCGACGTCGCCCGCCGATGGGGCCAGAGAAAAGACAGGGCGGTCAACACCTTCCGGGGCGATCTCGATGTAATATATTGTGGCACCGGTGCGCTGCGCGACGCCTGCGACCGAGGTGGCCTGCACCGCGCGGCCTTCCGCGCGGGCCACCGCCTCGACCCAGTTCGTCAGCACGCCACCGCCCTGCCCGCCCACGGCCATGATCACCAGCTTGGTGATCGCGCGCGCGGTATCGTCGCCTTCGCGGGCGAAAAAGGTCTCGGCCCGGGTCATGCCGCGCCTCCGCTCACGTCGAGCACCCGCGCGGCGCGGCGGGCCTGCAGCCAGCCGATGATGCGGCGGCGCAGGCGGTCAGCCCGGGCTTCCCAGGGTCGCGGGTTGTGGATCACGTCGGCGCGGTAGAAGGACGGGCAGAGCACGGCGGCATCCGCCACTTCGCCGCAATTTCCGCAGCCCACGCAGGTCTGGTCGATGGACGCGACGGGATCGTCGCGCAGGGGATCGTCGAGTTTCTTCAAGGACAGCGACGGACAGCCCGAGAGCCTTATGCAGGCGTGATCGCCGGTGCAGACGTCTTCATCCACGCCGAAGCGCGGCGCCTCGACGCGGCGGCCCTCCCTGATCGCCTGCGTGCGCAAGGGTTTCTCGCGCCGCTGGCGGTTCAGCATGCATTCAGACGAGGCGACAATCACTTTCGGGCCGTCGTAATCGGTGGTCAGCGCCTCGCGGATCGTGTCGCGCATCTTTCCGACATCATAGGTGCGGTCGATCTGGCGCACCCAGTCGACGCCCACGCCCTTCAGCGCCTTCGAGATTGGGTTGTTGGTGGCCTTGGTCGGGTTCGTCGCGCGCGACGACATCACGTCCTGCCCGCCGGTCGCGGCGGAGTAGTAGTTGTCCACGATGATCGCCACGCTGTCGGACTTGTTGAAGACCATGTTCCCGATCGAGGATGACAGCCCGTTGTGCCAGAACCCGCCATCGCCCAGGAACGACACCGCGCGCTTTTCGCCGCCCCCGTCGAAAGCCGCGTTCGAGGCGGGGCCGAGGCCATAGCCCATGGTGGACCCGCCGATCTCGAACGGCGGCAGCGCCGCGAAGAGGTGACAGCCGATGTCGCCGGTGATCTGGTGCTTGCCCAGTTCCTTTTCGACCAGCTTCATCGCGGCGAAGATGGGCCGTTCCGGGCAGCCGGTGCAGAACCCGGGTGGGCGGATCGGCACGACCTTGGACAGATCCGGGATATCGGGGGGCGGCGAATTCGGCGCGCGCGCCTGATCCGGCAGAAGGCCCGGTGCCGCGTCGCGCAGGAAGGCGGTGATCGCGTCCATCATGACGCGGCCCGTGTATTCGCCCGCCATCGGGAAGATGTCCTTGCCATGCAACCGCGTCTGGCTGCGCGCGCGGTTGAGGAAGGTGGCGATGTTCTGTTCGATGAATTCGGGCTGGCCTTCCTCGATCACCAGAAGCGCGTCCTTGCCGCGCGCGAAGTCGAGCATTTCGGAATTCACCAGCGGATAGGTGACGTTCAGGCACAGGATCGGGATGGCGCTGCGGCCTTCGATATCGGCAAGGCCCAGCCGCTGCAGCGCGCGGATGACGCCGTTGTACATGCCGCCCTGCACGATCAGGCCCACGGGGGCCTCGTCCGGGCCAAAGACCTCGTTCAAACCGTTGTCGCGGATGAAGTTTTCCGCAGCCGGCCAGCGGTTCTCGATCTTGTCGATCTCCTGCCGGTAGGACATTGGCGGCAGAACGACGCGCGCCCAGTCGCTGCGGGGGTTCGACAGCGCGTCGCGCACCGTCAGGGGCGGGCGACGGTTGTCTTCGCAGGTGAATTGGCCAGTGACGTGGCAGGACCGGATGCGCACCATCAGCATGACCGGCGTGTTCGACGCCTCGGAGAGCGCGAAGCCGTCCTTCACCGACTTGACGATCGAGGGCAGGTTCGGCCGCGGGTCGAGCAGCCAGAACTGCGACTTCATCGCGAAGCCGTGGCTGCGTTCCTGCATGATGGAGGAGCCTTCGCCGTAATCCTCGCCCACGATGATAAGCGCGCCGCCGGTCACGCCCGATGACGACAGGTTCGCCAGCGCGTCCGACGCGACGTTGACGCCCACGGGGCCCTTGAAGGTCACCGCGCCCCGGATCGGGTAATGCACGCTTGCCGCCAGCATCGCCGCGGCGGCGGCTTCCGAGGCGTTCGCCTCATAGCGCACGCCCAGATCTCCCAGCAGCTCTTCGGCGTCGGCCAGGACATCCATCAGGTGGCTGATCGGCGCGCCCTGATAACCGCCGACATAGCCCACGCCCGCTTCGAGCAACGCCTTGGTGATGGCGAGGATGCCCTCGCCGGTAAAGACCTCACCCTGACCGAGTTTGAGGTCTTCGACTTCGCGCTTGAAGGATCGTTCAGCCATGCAGTTTCCCTTCAGAACTCGTGCTTGCGGACATTGGTGAGCATCTTTTGCAAGGTTGCCAGAAAGGCCCGCCGTTCATTGGCGGCGATGCCGCGGAACATGCGGTCATGCGCGGCGATCATGTGTGGCCAGAGCCGGCCGAAGGCCGCGCGCCCAGCCGGTGTCAGCAGAATGCGCACCACGCGCTGATCGATTCCGTCGGTTTCCCGCCGCGCCAGCCCGTCGACGACCAGCCCGTCCAGCGCGCGCGAGAGCGTCGATTGCTCCACCACCGCGTAGACGCCAAGCTCTCCGATCTGCAGCCCGTCCTCGACCGACAGGATGGCGAGGGCGCGCATCTTCGCCGTGGACAGCCCCAGCCGCGACATCTCGGCGCGCAGCGTCGCGTTGTAACGGCCCATGATCCGGTTCATCAGATAGGGCGCATACCCATCGAGCCCCATGCGGGCCAAGGCGTTGTCGGTGCGGTCGGGTTTCGGATCGGCAATCGTGGACATGACGGTTTCGACAGGGAACAAGATGACACGCCGACTGTTCCGGGTTTTATATGCAAATGCAAGTATTTTGTCCCGCCTCCGATCCGGGACTGGCCAAGCGCCCCGCTTTGTGCGACGCCCCGGTGACAACACCTGTGAACGAGGGCCGCGATGAAACCCCATGTTCTGATCCTCGGCGATCCGCCCCCGCCGCTTCTTGCCCGCCTTGGCGACACCGTCACGCACCGCATCGTCGCCGACGCCGCAGCCATCGGCGCGGGCGAGACGGCGCGCGCCGCGATCTCGGTGTCGGGTCTGCCGGTGGATGCGGACCTGCTCGCGCGGGTGCCGGCGCTCGAACTCGTGTCGAAGCTGGGGGTGGGCTATGACAACATCGATGTTGCGGCGGCGCGGGCGCGCGGGGTGGTGGTGACCCATACCCGCGACGTGCTGAACGCGGATGTCGCGAATTTCGCGCTGGCGCTGCTGCTGGCCGGGTCGCGGGGGGTCGTGTCGGACGATGCCTATATCCGCGCCGGGCACTGGGGGCGCGGGCCGATGCCGCCCCTGCGCTGGTCGGTCGAGGGAAAGACCATCGGCATCCTCGGCCTTGGGCGCATCGGACGGACCCTTGCGGCGAAGCTGCAGGCCTTCGGCTGCGAGGTTCTCTATCACGGCCGCAGGCCACAGCCCGACCAGCCCTATGAATACTGCGCCGACCTGACCGCAATGGCCCGGCGCGCGAAGGCGCTGATCCTGACCTGCCCGGGTGGCCCGGCGACGGCCGGGATCGTCACCCGCGAGGTGATCGACGCGCTGGGGCCGGAGGGGTTTCTCATCAACGTCGCGCGGGGCGAGGTGGTGGACGAGGTCGCCCTGATCGCCGCCCTTCAGGAGGGGCGGCTGGGTCAGGCCGCGCTCGACGTCTTCGCAGAAGAACCCAATGTGCCCGAGGCGCTGCGCGCGCTGCCGAACGTCATTCTGACGCCGCATGTCGCCTCGGCCACGGTGGAAACACGCGGCGCGATGTTCAACCTCTGCGCCGACAACGTCCTGTCGTGGTTCGCGTCGGGCCGCGCGCTGACGCCGGTGCCCGAACAGGAAGGCTGGGCGCCGGCATGACCGATCTGCGCTATCACAGGCCGCTCAGCCCCGACGAACAGCTGGCCTTCGGCCTTGCGCGCCCGCAACCTCTGGCGCTGGCCGACCGGGTGCGTTTTGCGGAACTCGACGTGCTGCGCCATGTCAACAACAAGGCCTACATGACCTGGTTCGAGACGCTGCGCGTGGTTTACGGCGATCTTTTCACCCTGCCGCTTTATCCCGCAGGGTCAGTGCAGCCGCGTGTCGTCTTGCGGTCCGGCGAGGTGCATTACATCGAGGAAATGCGCATGGCCGAGGATTATGTCGCCACCGCCGGCGTCACCGCGTTCCGCAACACCTCGTACTCGATGCATCAGGAGCTTTGGGCAGGCGGTCGCCTGCGCGCCACCTTCGATTGCGTGATCGTCACGTTGCTGCCGGACGGGTCAGGCCGTTATCCCCTGCCCGAGACCGTGCGGCACCACTTCGCCGAAGTAGAGGGTGCGCGGGCAGAGGGCTGACGCGGACGGCAAGGCCGGGGGCTTTGCCCGTCGCCATTGTCTCTCGGACCAATGGCGCGACAATCGCGACCCCCAGGATATTTGCAGCGAGAGGAAGATGCAGGGCCGCAACTCAGTCCGCGTACTGCCGGACGTAGCCCAGAAGCGCCTGCGTCGAGGGATCGGCATCCGCAGGTGCCTCCCCGCCGTCGAGGGCAGGGGCAAGCGCGGTCGCCAGTTCCTTGCCAAGCTCCACGCCCCACTGGTCGTAGGAATTGATCCCCAGGATCGTACCTTCGACGAAGACGCGGTGTTCATAGGCCGCGATGATGCCCCCCAGCGTGAAGGGGGTTAGCTGCGGATAGATCAGCGTGACGGACGGCCGGTTGCCGAGAAAGACCCGGTGGCGCGCCTGCCGTTCGAGTTCTTCGCCGGTGAAGCGGCCCGTCAGCATCCTGCGCGCCTCGTCCAGGCTGCGCCCGCGCATGAGCGCCTGCGACTGGGCGAGACAATTGGCCAGCAGAAGCCGGTGCTGATGGGCAAGCCCGGGTTCATGGCCCTTCGCGGCCACGAGAAATTCGCAGGGCACCACCTGCGCGCCCTGATGGATCAGCTGGTAGAAGGCGTGCTGCCCGTTGGTGCCGGGTTCGCCCCAAACGACCGGCGCCACGGGCCGCGACACCGGATCGCCCGCGCGCGTCACGCCCTTGCCGTTCGATTCCATGTCGAGCTGCTGGAGATAGGCGGGCAGCCGGGCAAGGCGCTGGTCATAGGGCAGCACGGCGCGCGTCGGATGACCCAGCACCTGATGATGCCAGATCCCCGTCAGCGCCAGCATCACCGGCAGGTTCCGGTCCCAGGGCGTCGTGCGGAAATGCGCATCCATCGCCCGCCCGCCGTCGAGGAAGGCGCGGAACTGCGCAGGCCCCACGGCCAGCATGACGGCAAGCCCGATGGGCCCCCAGACCGAATAGCGCCCGCCGACCCAGTCGGCAAAGCCGAAGACGGCCGTCCCGGGGATGCCGAAGGCAGAGGTGCGGTCGAGCGCGGTCGACACAGCCGCGAACTGCGTCGCCGGATCGCCGCCGCCCGCGATCATCCAGTCGCGCGCGGTGCGGGCATTGGTCATCGTCTCGATCGTGGTGAAGGTTTTTGACGCGACGATGACCAGCGTGTGCCGGGGATCAAGCCCGCGCAGCGTGTCGGCGATATGGGCCCCATCCACGTTCGACACGAAGTGACAGCGCGGCCCGTCGTGATAGGGCGCAAGCGCGGCGGTCACCATCGCGGGGCCGAGATCGGAGCCGCCGATGCCGATGTTGACGATATCACTCACCTGCCCGCCCGCGCGCACCGCCTCGGCAAAGGCCTCCATCCGGGCCAGCGTGTCGCGCACCCCGGGCATCACGTCCTGCCCGTCGACGAAGACCGGCGCGCCGCCGGGATCGCGCAGCGCGGTGTGCAGAACCGCGCGGCCTTCGGTGTCGTTGATCGGCGCGCCCGAAAAGAGTGCGTCGCGCCGCGCGGCCAACCCCGCACTATCGCAAAGCGCGATCAGGGCCGCGCGCGCCGCCCGGTCGATCCCCGTCTTGGAATAGTCGAGCCGCATGTCTCCGGCCCCGGCCGCGAAATCGCGTGCGCGGTCGGGATCGGCCTCGAACAGCGCCGCGATGGATGTGCCCGCAAGCCTGTCGCGGTGTCGGTCAAGATCGCTCCACATCGCGTGCCTCTCAGGGTGCCCAGTGAACGATCATGCCGTCGAGGACGGCGGCGACGGGCGCATCTTCGGGCGCTTCGGCCATCGCGGCATCCAGCCGCGCGCGCTTGTCCGCCCCGGTGATGACGAGATGTTTCGACATCGCCCCGTCAAGTACGGGGGCCGACAGGCTGACCCGGCGCTCGGGCTGGCTGGGGGGCGTCTGAGCCACAAGGATCGGCGCGTCCGGTGCCAGCGCCTGCGCCAGTTCCGGCGCCCCGGGAAAGAGCGAGGCGACGTGCCCATCGGCCCCCATGCCCAGCAGAAGAACCGAGATCGGCAGTTCCGGCACCAGTTCGGCGGTGAGTTCGGGCAGCACATCTTCGGGCCGGTCGGCCGGGGCGTAAAGCGGCAGAAGACGCGCGGCCGCCGCCCGGCCTGTCAGAAGCCGCGCCGCGATCAGCCCCGCGTTCGAACGCGGATCGTCCTGCGGCACCCAGCGTTCGTCGGTTGGAAAGACATGCACGCGGCTCCAGTCGAGATCGGCGGCGCAGAGCGCGTCGAAGACCGGCCCGGGCGTCGTGCCCCCCGGCACCGCGAAAGAGGCATGATCGTTGCGCAGAAGCGCGTTCTTCAACTCGCCCGCCAGCCGGTTCGCCACGTCGATGGCCAAGAGGTCGCGGTCGGGATAGTCGATGATCCTCATGGCTTGATCCCCCGCCAGGCGCGCTTGTCGCGCCGCATCAGCTGGTCGGCATCCAGCGGCCCGGTCGATCCCGCGTCATAGGGTTTGGGCACCTCGCCCCGCTTCTGCCAGCCCGCGATGATCGGATCGACCCAGGCCCAGGCGGCCTCGACCTCGTCCCCGCGCATGAAGAGCGTCTGGTTGCCCCGGATGACATCCATGATCAGCCGTTCATAGGCGTCGGGCGGGTCTTCGCCTTCGGGTCCCAGCGCCTTGGCGAAGGACATGTCGAGCGGCACCTCGGTCAGGCGCATGCCGCCGGGGCCCGGTTCCTTGATCGTCACGTGCAGCGTGATGCCTTCATTGGGCTGAAGCCGGATCGACAGGATGTTGGCGTGTCGCCCCGCTTCCGGCCCGAAGATGGAATGCGGTGCGTCCTTGAAGACCACGTTGATGACCGACGACCGCGCCACCAGCCGCTTGCCCGTGCGCAGGTAGAAGGGCGTGCCCGACCAGCGCCAGTTCGACACATGCGCCTTGAGCGCGACATAGCTTTCGGTCGTCGATCGCGGCCTGCCCACCTCTGCGCGGTAGCCCGGGCCTTCGCCGCCCGGATCGTACTGGCCGCGCACGATGTGATGCGGCTCCACCGGGTCGAGCGCGCGGATCACCTTGAGTTTCTCGTCCCGCACCGGGTCGGGCTCGAACCGGGCGGGCGGCTCCATCGCGATGAGGCACAGAAGCTGCATCAGGTGGTTCTGCATCATGTCGCGCATCGCGCCCGCGCGGTCATAATATTCGGTTCGCCCGCCGATGCCCACGGTTTCAGCCACCGTGATCTGGATGTGGTCCACATACTGGCTGTTCCACAAGGGTTCGAACAGCATGTTGCCGAAGCGCACCGCCATCAGGTTCTGGACGGTTTCCTTGCCGAGGTAATGATCGATCCGATAGACCTGCCCTTCCTCGAAATGCGAGGCCAGCGTGCGGTTGAGATCGCGCGCGCTGGACAGATCGTGGCCGAAGGGCTTTTCCACCACGATCCGCGACTGGGCGTTGACCAGGCCATGGGCACGGAGGCGCTGCGCGATATCGCCGAACAGGCCCGGTCCGACCGACAGGTAGAAGGCGCGCACGCGGTCCTGCGTCAGGAGACGCCCGAGATCCGCCCAGCCCTGGTCGCCCTGTGCGTCGGTGGTGACGTAATCGACAATCCCGAGGAACCGGTCGAGCGTCCCGTCCTCGCAGGCGCGGCCGCCGCCATGGTCGCGGATCGCCTGCGCCGCAAGCGCGCGATAGGACGCGGCGCTCAGGTCGGTGCGTGCCGCGCCGATGATTCGGCTGCCCTCGGGCATCTGACCTGCGCAGTACCGCCGGAAGAGCGCGGGCAGGATCTTGCGCCGCGCAAGATCGCCTGTGCCGCCGAAGACGACCAGATCGAAGGGTTCGACGGGAATGACGCGCGAGACCATCTCGGCCCTAGCTTCCTTCGGGGGTTCGCGCGCAGC
>CAZNMV010000032.1:0-16008 GCA_964573835.1 uncultured Aestuariivita sp.
GGCCCGGTCGGCGGCCGAGGAACTGACCGCGCTGGAAGTGCCGCGCGCGCTGCGGTTCGAAAACGGTGCCGCGCGTGAGGTGGCGGTCGCCGATCTGCGGGTGGGTGATCTTCTTCTGGTGCGCCCGGGCGGGCGCATGCCAGTCGATGGCGCGGTGGTGGAGGGGCATTCCGAACTCGACCGGTCGCTCCTGACCGGGGAAACCGTGCCGGTGGCCGCCGCCCCCGGTCAGGCCGTCAGCGCGGGCGAGGTGAACCTTACCGGCCCGCTGACCATCCGGGCCAGCGCCGTGGGGCAGGACACCTCGCTGCACCGCATGGCGGACCTTGTCGCCATCGCGGAATCGGGGCGGTCAAAGTACAACTCCCTCGCCGACAGCGCGGCCAAGCTCTATGCGCCGGGGGTGCATATCCTGTCGGCGCTCAGTTTTCTCGGCTGGTATCTGGCGACCTGGGATGGACGCACCGCGCTGAACGTCGCGGCGGCGGTTCTGATCATCACCTGCCCCTGCGCGCTGGGCCTCGCCGTGCCTGCGGTAACCACCGCCGCGTCGGGGCGGCTGTTCCGTCAGGGGCTGCTGATCAAGAGCGCGACGGCGCTGGAACGCCTTGCCGCGGTCGATACGGTCGTCTTCGACAAGACCGGCACGCTGACCGCCGGCGCGCCCGAGGTGGTGAACCTTGCAACGCTCGACCGCGAGGCAGTGGCGGTGGCGCGGGCGCTGGCCGAGGGATCGGCGCATCCGCTGTCGCGCGCGATTGCCCGCGCGGCGGAGGCCGCCGGGATCGCCGCTGCGCAGGTGACGGGGATCGTCGAGGTCCCGGGCTACGGGACCGAGGGCACGCTGCCCGACGGCCGCCGCGTGCGGCTGGGCCGGGCGCCCTGGGTCGGGGCTGAGGCCGGGGCCGGGACCGAGGCCTGGCTGGGCATCGGCGCCGCCGCGCCGGCGGCCTTCCGCTTCGCCGACCGGCTGCGCCCGGGTGCTGCCGAGGTCGTCGCGGCGCTGCAGGCCGCCGGTCAGGACGTCATCTTGTTGTCGGGCGACAGCAAGGGCCCTGTCGCCGATCTTGCCCGGCGGCTTGGGATCGACACCTGGGAAGCCGAAGCCTTGCCGCAGGACAAAGCCGCGCGTATCGCGGATCTGGCCGCGCAGGGCCGCCATGTGCTGATGGTGGGCGACGGGCTGAACGACACCGCGGCGCTGAGTGCCGCGCATGTCTCGATCTCGCCCGCCTCGGCGCTTGATGCGGCGCGGGTGGCCTCGGACATCGTGCTTCTGGGCACCGACCTCGCGCCGGTCTCGGACGCGCTGCGCACCGGACGCGAGGCGGTCAAGCGCATCCGTGAGAATTTCCGGATCGCAACCGTCTACAACATCGTGGCCGTGCCGCTGGCGGCGGCGGGGCTTTGTACGCCGCTGATCGCCGCATTGGCGATGTCGGTCAGTTCGATTACCGTATCGCTGAACGCGCTGCGGCTGAAGTGAGGACGGGCGACATGTCGGTTCTGAGCTACCTGATCCCGATTTCGCTGGTGCTGGGGGGCGTGGGCCTTCTGGCCTTCGTCTATACCGTGCGGTCGAACCAGTATGACGATCCGGAAGGCGACAGCCGCCGCATTCTCAGCAAGGACTGGGACGACCGGCCGAAGCCGTGAGGGGGGCTCTGCCCCCCGTCGCGCGTGCCGCGCGACCCCCCCGGGATATTTGTGAACCCGAAGAAGCCGGGGACCTGTTCAGGATGCCGGGCCGATGGTGAAGCAGGTGACGTTGCGCGCCTGCAGCCGACGGCAGGCGAGATCCGCCCCTTCGCGCGTCATCCCGAGGAAGTTGGCGTCGAAGCCGCGCGAGCTTTGCACCACCTTGCGCAGGCTGCCGTCGAGCGTCGTCATCTCGGCCAGAGCGGTGCGCAGGAGGACGCGTTCGGCCTCGTAGCGGCTGCCGAAGCGACCGACGTTGATGCCCCAGTGCTGACCGCCCGAGGTGGACAGACGGGTGACGACCTCGGGCTGATCGTCGGCCACATCTTGCACAGGGTCGGCTTCGACCAGCGCGGCGGTGACGAGCGTCTCGGGGCGCAGCGCCGGTCGCGGTGTCGCTTCGGGGAGGGTGGTGGCGGGGGTGTCTTCCTGCGCGGCTTCGGGCACGGCTTCGGGCGCAGGCTGTACGGCGGCGAGGGTCTCGGCGATGGATTCGGCCAGCGCCTCGCGGTTCTCGCGGGCGGTCTCGATCACGCCTTCCGCGACGAGCACCGGTTTTGCGCCGGGCCGTGGCTGGGGCCGCAGGCTTTTCTGAACCGCGCCGCTGACGCGGATCGTCTTGCCCGCGCCGCCCGGAGTGCCGTCTGACGTGCCTGCATCGGCATAGACAGGCGGCGTGGGGTGGCGCACCGGCGCGCTGGACGGTGCCCGGCGGAAGCCCAGATCGAGCAGTTCCGCGATGCGCGCATTGCGCGAGACGGTCGACTTGCCGCCGAAGACCGTGGCGATGACGCGTTCGTTGCCGCGCTGGGCCGAGGCGACGAGGTTGAAGCCCGCTGCGCGGGTGTAGCCCGTCTTGATCCCGTCCGCGCCGCGATAGGCGTCGAGCAGGCGGTTGTTGGTGTTCGACACTTCGCGGATGCCCGCATGGGTCGAACGGCGCGAGAAGAGGTTGTAGTATTGGGGATAATCGTAGAGCAACCGCCGCCCCATGATCGTCATGTCGCGCGCCGTCGACAGGTGCCCCGCCTCGGTCAGGCCATGGGCGTTCTTGAAGGTCGTGCGGGTCATGCCCAGCGCCTTGGCGGTGGCGGTCATGCGGCGCGCGAAGGCGGCTTCCGATCCTTCGATGGCTTCGGCGATGGCGGTGGCGGCGTCGTTTGCGGACCGCACCGCCGCGGCGCGGATCAGATAGCGCAGCGCGATCTTCTGGCCCGGCTTCAGCCCCAGCTTCGAGGGCTGTTCCGCCGCCGCCTTCTGCGAGATGCGCACCTGGGTGTCGAGCGAGATTTCGCCGTTCTTCACCGCTTCGAATGCGATGTAGAGCGTCATCATCTTGGTGAGCGAGGCGGGATGCAGCCGCGTGTCGGCATTGTCGGAATGCAGAACTTCGCCGGTGCGGGCGTCCATCACCAGGGCCGCATAGGGTGCAGCCGCTGCCGCCACAGGCGACAGGACACAGACCCATAAGGCCAGAATGAATATAAGACCCGAACGGGCCGGCCTGCTTTGCCGCGCCTGCACTTGACCTGCCTTTTCTTGCCTCTGGCCGCCGGTTTATCCGGCTGGCGCACTTTATGTTTCAAGAATTCTAACACAGGCATGTGACAAAAGAAAGGCATAAGAGACAATGATTTAGACCGATTTCTGCCGCGCGGACCCAACATGTGGTAGGACAATGCCGCGCCGCCGCAAGAGGGCCTTTCAGCCCTCTTCGATCGCCGCGACAAGGCCGGGCAGGGCACCCAGATCGGTCAGTTCCCGAAACCGCGGTTCGCCCAGCGGCGGCGGTGCGGCCTCGAGCGCCCATTCGATGCCATAGGGCACGAAGACACCCCAGCCGCCGGTTTCCACCACCGGCAGCACGTCCGAGCGCATGGAATTGCCGACCATCATCGCGCGGTCTGGTCCGGTGCCATGATCGGCGAAGATGCGGGCATAGACGGCGGGGGATTTCTCGGACACGATCTCGACCCCGTCAAAGAGATCGCCAAGCCCCGACTGGGCCAGCTTGCGTTCCTGGTCGAGAAGGTCGCCCTTGGTGATCAGCACGATCCGGTGCGAGCCTGCCAGTGTCTCGACCGCCGCGCGGGCATGGGGAAGGAGTTCGATCGGATGGCGCAGCATATCCTGTCCGGCGGCGATGAGTTCGCGGATCACCCGGGCGGGCACGCGGTCTTCCGTCACCTCGAGCGCGGTCTCGATCATCGAGAGCACGAATCCCTTCACGCCATAGCCATACTGCGCGATGTTGCGCCGTTCGGCGTCAAGCAGCCTGTCCATCAGGTGATCGGGGTCGGCGTGATCGCGCAGCAGGTCGGCAAAGCGGTCCTGCGTCAGCCGGAAGACCCTTTCGTTGTGCCAAAGGGTGTCGTCGGCGTCGAAGCCGATACAGGCGAGGTGCCGGATCATCGCCCGCAGGAGGCCTTTGTCGCGATCGGCATGATGCTCACCCTTTTCTAACCCTGCCCGCGCGTTATATACACTTGTCTCGTGCCGCAGGAAAACAAGACGCAACAATCTTCCATGACCCGCCCGATCTGGACCATGACCAAGTCACCCGAGGAGCCTGTCGATTCCTCGATCCTGACAGACGTGCGTCCGAAGACGAAGCGTCCGCCGCTCTACAAGGTTCTGCTTCTGAACGACGACTACACGCCGATGGAATTCGTCGTGCATGTGCTGGAACGTTTCTTCGGGATGAACCATGCTCAGGCGTTCGAGATCATGCTGACCGTGCACAAGAAGGGCGTTGCCGTGGTCGGCGTCTTCAGCCACGAAATCGCCGAAACCAAGGTGGGCCAGGTCATGGACTTCGCCCGCCGCCATCAGCACCCGCTCCAGTGCACGATGGAGCGTGAGGACTGAAATTCCCCGATGACCGCGCGCCTGACGCTTGCCCTTGACGCGGGCGCACTGCGCCTGCCCGACAGCGGGCGGATCGCCGTGTTCGATCCGCGCGACGGGGCAGACCTGTCGTCTCTGCCCAAGGAGCGGGTTCTGGTCGTGGAACCCTTCCGGCCCGATCACCTGCGCTGGGAGGCGGCCGGGTTCACGGCGGTGCCTGCGCTGCCCGCCGGGGAACGCTTCGCCGCAGCGATCGTCTTGCTGCCGCGGGCCAAGGCGCTGGCACGGGCCAGAATCGCGCAGGCGGTGTCCGTGACCGACGGGCCCGTGATCGTGGACGGGCCGAAGACGCACGGCATCGATGCCGTCTTCCGCGATCTGCGCGGGCGGGTCGCGGTGTCTGATGCCATCGCCAAGGCGCATGGCAAGCTCTTCTGGTTCGATGCGCGCGCGGCGGAGCTGTCCGACTGGGCCGGGGCCGAGGCCCGGGTCGAAGGTTTCATCACCCGCCCGGGGGTGTTCTCCGCCGATGCCGTCGATGACGGGTCGCGCCTTCTGGCCGGAGCCTTGCCGCAGCGGCTGCGCGCGCGTGTCGCCGATCTGGGCGCGGGCTGGGGGTATCTTTCCGCCGGGGTGCTGGAGCGGCCCGGGGTCGAGGTGCTTCATCTGGTCGAGGCGGACGCCACGGCCCTTGACTGCGCGCGCGCCAACCTGACCGATCCGCGTGCGGTGTTTCACTGGGCCGATGCGACCGCGTGGCGGCCCGAGGCCCCTGTCGACTGCGTCGTGATGAACCCGCCCTTTCATCAGGGCCGTGCCGCGGATGCCGATCTGGGCCGTGCCTTCATCACCGCCGCGGCGCGTGTGCTTGGCCCGCAGGGGCAGCTGTTCATGGTCGCCAACCGCCACCTTCCCTATGAGGCGGCCCTGCGCGCCGCCTTCCGCGACGTGACGGAATTGCCCGGGGATGCGCGGTTCAAGCTCTATCAGGCGGCGCGGCCCTCTCGCCCCCGGGTGTGATTCCCGCTAGGCTGCCCCATCAACCCGGGAGACCCGCATGTCCTTTTCGATCGCCGGCAAGACCGCCATCGTGACCGGGGCCGCCAACGGCATCGGGCGCGCCATCGCCCGCCACTTCGCCGAGATGGGTGCGAACGTCATGTTCGCGGATATCGACGAAAAGGCGCTGATCGGCGAGTTGGGCGAGCGCAGCGAAGAGGGCAATGTCCGCTACTTCGCGGGTGACCTGCGCGAGAAGCTGACCGTCGCGAACCTTCTGTCGGCGACAATCGACGCCTTCGACCAGGTCGATATCCTTGTGAATGCCGCGCGGTCGGTCACGCCGTCGGATGCGCTGTCGCCCGAGGACGATTCGGTGATCGAGCTTCTGAACCAGAACCTCATGCCTGCGCTGCGCCTGACGCAGATGGTCGCCCGCCGCATGATCCGTCAGGCCGAAGGGCAGACTGAGGGGCAGGTGGGGTCTATTGTGAACCTCAGTTCGATCGCGGCGCGGCGCACGCATCCGAACCTTCTGGGCTATTCGGTCAGCTCGGCCGCGCTTGACCAGCTGACGCGGTCGATGGCGGTGGCGCTGGCACCGCACCGGATCCGGGTGAATGCGGTCGCCTTCGGATCGGTGATGAGCGCGTCGCTGCAGGGCACGCTGAAGGACAATTCCGAATATCGCTCGGATATCGAACGGCACACGCCGCTCGCGCGGATCGCGGCGCCGGGCGAACTGGCCGATGCGGTGCAGTATCTCGCATCCGAAGGATCGGGCTTCATGACCGGGCAGATCCTGACGCTGGATGGCGGGCGTACGCTGCTCGACCCGGTCGCGGCGCCGGCGCATTAGGGTTATCCTCTCTCAAAGCCTTCGGGTGCACCGTCCGGACGCCGCCATCCCTGGCGGTGAAAGGGGGTGATGTATCTGAAACAGGAAGATTATTGGACGTGGATGGTCCTTCTGACGGCGGCGACGCTGGCGATTGCGGTCATCCGGCTCTGGCTGGCCGATAGGCTGAAAAAGAGTGGCCCGGCAGAGAAGCACCTCTGCCGGGCCTTTTTGGTGATGAACCTGAAAAGGAACATACTGGAAGACCCAGAATATAGTCTTTCCTGAAGATTCGGTACAGAACGCGGATCAAAGCTGGTTAAGAAGCGCTGCGGTCGGCCAGCCATCGACCGGCAGACCAAGGCGCGCCTGTTCCGCGCGCACGGCCGCGCGGGTGCCCGCGCCCAGGATCCCGTCGATGCGGCCCACATCATGCCCGCGCGCCGCAAGCCGTTCCTGCAGGCGTTTCATCTGGTCGCTGTCGAGCCCCGGTTCGGGATTGCCGGCATCGAAGACTGGCGCGCCTCCGAGCCGGGTGGCGAAATAGGCGGCGGTCAGCACATAGGTAAAGCTCTGGTTCCATTCGAAATAGACCCGGAAATTCGGATAGGCGAGAAAGGCGGGTCCCCCGCGCCCCTGCGGGATGATAACCGAGGCGGGCAGATCGCTCCGCGCGAAATCGCCCTGCCGCGCCCGCACGCCAAGCGCCGCCCAGTCGGCGCCTGTCATTTCCGTGTGCAGCCCGGTCAGTGACCAGTCGAGGGTCCCGGGCAGCACCACCTCCTGCAGCCACGGCTCGCCCGCGCGCCAGCCCAGGTGCTGCAGCATCTTGCCCCCCGACATCAGCGCGTCCGGCACCGATGTCTTGAGATAGACATGCCCGTCGCCGTCCCCGTCCACCCCGTTTTCCAGGATGTCCTGCGGCAGCATCTGGACCATCCCGATCTCGCCCGCCCAGGCGCCGGTGGTGGCGGCGGGGTCGAAATCGCCCATTTCGTACAGCTTCAGTGCCGCGAAGATCTGCGGGCGGAACAGGTCGGGGCGGCGGCAATCATGGGCCAGCGTGACCAGCGCGTTCAGCGTGTTGAAATCGCCCTGGAACGATCCGTAATCGGTTTCGAAGGCCCAGAAGGCCAGAAGTACCCCGCGCGGCACGCCGTAATCGCGTTCGATCCGGTCGAAGACGGCGGCATGGGCGCGTCCGTTCTGCCGCCCCCGGTCGATCCGGCCCTGCGAGATCAGGCGGCGCGAGAAATCAGTGAAGGGCATCTGGAAGACGCCCTGCGACCGGTCGGCGCGCAGCACCTTGGGGTCGATCGCCGCGCTGCGGAAGAAGGTCGCGGCGCTCGATGCGCCATGCCCCCGCGCGACCGCTTCGGCCTTCAGGCCCGCGACAAATTCGGGGAAGGGCCCGCCACAGGCGGCCCAGACCGGGGTGGCCAGCAGGAAGGTGGAAAAAACAACGGATATCACTCGCATCTACAAAGGCTCCTCTGGAGTGTTCCGATCCTAGCGGCGGCTCAGAGGATCGCAATCACGATCACGCCGGCCAGCGCCGCGGCCCAGACGCGCCACAGGATCGCGACCGAGGCGGCGATGTCGTCCGCGCCGATATCGCGGCGCGCGGTCCCGTTGACCCAAGGATAGTCGCGGCGCGCCCCGTCATAGACGCGCGGCCCGGCCAGCGCGAGGTTGAGCGCGCGGGCCATCGCCGCCTCGGGCCAGCCCGCATTGGGCGACTTGTGACGCCGTGCATCCGCGACGATGCCGCCCCATGCACCGCGCCCACCGCCGACCGCCCAGATCAGCGCCGCCGTCAGCCGGGCCGGTGCCAGGTTCAGCAGGTCGTCCAGCCGTGCGGCGGCCCAGCCGAAGGCCTCGAACCGGGGGGTGCGGTAGCCGATCATGCTGTCGGCGGTGTTCACCGCCTTGTAGATCAGGATACCCGGGAGACCCGCGACGAGAAACCAGAAGGCGGGCGCGATGACGCCGTCGGACAGGTTCTCGGCCGCGCTTTCGATGGCTGCGCGGGCGATGTCGGGCGGCTCCATCGCGGCGGTGTCGCGCGAGACGATGCGTGCCACCATGAGCCGCCCGTCCCCCGCCGACAGTCTGAGGCCATCGGCCACCGCGCGCACATGATCGACAAGCGATCGTTGCGCCAGAAGGATCGCGGCGAGGACGATCTCGGCCAGCGGCCCGGCCTGCGCCAGCGCCAGCCCCAGCGCGCCTGCTCCGGCGACAAGAATGACGACCGCGCCGACACCCTTCGCGCGCCGCCCCGCGCCGTGGTTCAGCCGGTCGTCAAGCCAGCCCACCGCGCGGCCCATCAGGACCGCCGGATGCGGCAGCCGCGACCAGAGCCAGCGCGGCTCCCCCAGCGCGGCGTCGAGCGCCATGGCAGCGGCCAGCAGCGCGGCGGTCACAGCGCGGCCCCGACGCGCGGCCAGTCCTGCGGGGCGGGCAGGCCCAGACGGATCAGCCCCGGATCATGGGGAAAGATGCGGGTCCAGATCCGCGCCTGTGCAAGGCGGTCCTGCCAGGCGGCGGCATCGGCCACGCGCGCCAGCCGGAACAGATCGGTGCCGCCCAGAACCTGCGCGCCCGCGGCAGAGAGCACGCGGTCCAGCCTTCGGGCATCTGCGGCCAGCCGCGCCCGTGTCGCCTGCGCCCAGCCGGGATCTGACAGCGCCGCCGCCCCGATCCGCAGCGCGGGTCCCGACACTGCCCAAGGCCCCAGCATTGCCCGCAGCTGCGCGATGGTTTCGGGCCGTGCGATGGCAAAGCCCAGCCGCAAACCGGCGAGTCCCCAGAACTTCCCGAAGCTTTTCAGCACTACGATGCCCGGTCGCGCGGTCAGGCGGACAAGGCTGCGGTCGGGCATCACGTCGCAGAAGCTTTCGTCGATCACGCAGAAGGCCGCGTTGGCATCCGCTTCGGTGTAAAGCCGTCCGTCGGGGTTGTTGGGGTGGACCAGCACGCGCGCGTCCGCCTTGCCTTCGCGGACCGGGGTCCAGCCTTCCGCGACGAATGCCGCTTCGTGTTCGTTGTAGGTGGGCGCGTCGATCCTGACCCGGCCCGGCGCCGCCAGCCTCGGCATCGCAGCGATCAGCGCCGATGCCCCCGGTGCTGCCAGCACATCGGCTCTGTCGGGCACTCCCCAGAAGACGCGCGCCGCCGCCACAAGTCTGTCTTGCGCCACCCGGTCGGGCAGCGCGGTCCAATCGCGCGGGTCGAATGGTGGCAGCGGCCAGGGCACAGGATTTATCCCCGTGGACAGGTCGATCCAATCGGCGCGGGTCCCGCCATGGCGGGCCATTGCCGCATCCAGATTGCCGCCGTGATCGCGTTCCGCCTGCATGAAACGGCCTTTTTCCAGGGGTTCGGTTGACGCTACGTGATCCCGCCCGCGCCCGTCCCGGACCCTGCCCGTTAAAGTTTTGTTAACCATTTGGAAGCATGTCTTTCCCACTGCGTAAAGGGGCGAGGGGTGTCTCTTTAAGCAAGCCCGGAAGCAAGAAGCATGAAGATTCTCATCGTGGAAAGTCGCGCGGAACTTGGCGCGATCTGGCGACGTCATCTTGAACGGCAGGGGGCGCTTGTCACGCTCACCACGACGCAGGGGGATGCGATCGAGGCGCTGTGCGCGCATGATTTCGACGTCATCGTGCTCGACCTCGTGATCGAGGATGGCAGCGCGCTGGCCATCGCGGATTTCGCCAGCTATCGCCGCCCCGATGCGCGGGTGATCTTCGTCACCAATACCAGCTTCTTTTCCGACGGGTCGATCTTCGCCCTCAGCCCGAACGCCTGCGCCTTCGTGCGCAGTTCGACCCCGCCCGAAGACCTTGCGGCGATGGTCGATTACTACGCAGCACCCAGGGTGTCGCGCGCATTCGGTGCACGGTAATCCAGCACTGGGTTGATCGGGATGATCCGGTGCGGATTGATGCTGTCGTGGCTGTAATGATAGTGGCGCACGATATGATCGAAATTCACCGTCTCTGCCACGCCGGGCCACTGATACAGCTCGCGCGTATAGGCCCATAGCGCGGGGTAATCCACGATCCGGCGGCGGTTGCACTTGAAGTGCAGGTGATAGACCGGGTCGAAGCGGATCAGCGTTGTAAAGAGCCGCCAGTCGGCCTCGGTGATGCGGTCGCCCATGAGATAGCGGTTCGACGACAACCTCTCCTCCAGCCAGTCGAGGCTTCCGAACAGCGGGATGACAGCTGCGTCATAGGCCTCTTGTGTGCTGGCGAAGCCCGCCTTGTAGACGCCGTTGTTGACGGTATCGTAGATGCGGCCGTTCACCGGTTCCATGGCGGCACGCAGGGCTTCGGGCCAGAAATCGTCGGTGTTTCCGGTGATGGGGTCGAAGGCCGAATTGAACATGCGGATGATGTCCGCGCTTTCGTTCGACACGATCGTGTCCTGCGCGCGGTCCCACAGGATCGGCACGGTGACGCGGCCCGAATAGATCGGGTCGGCGCGGGTATAGAGCTGGTGCGCGAAGTCGAAGCCGAACAGGTCATCGCCCGCCGCGCCGAGGTCGTCGGTGTGGAAGGTCCAGCCATCGTCAAGCATGTCGGGATGCACCACCGAGACGCCGATATGGTCGGTCAGGCCTTTCAGACACCGGAAGATCAGCGCCCGGTGCGCCCAGGGACAGGCAAGCGAGACATAGAGATGATAGCGCCCGCTTTCGGCGGCGAAGCCGCCCCTGCCGGTCGGTCCTGGGGCCCCGTCGGGTGTTATCCAGTTGCGGAACTGCGATTCTGACCGGATGAAGCTGCCCCCGGTCTTTTCCGTATCAATCCAGCCCTTGTGCCAGACGCCGTCGATCAGCAATCCCATGCGGTCATGTCCTGTCTTGTGGTCGCGCGATCCTAACCCATGGCCGCCTGCGGCGACCATTCCGGCCTCCGCGCAAGCGGCCTGCGCTCATGCACAGGCGTTGCGCCCATGCACCGCCCGCCCCGGAAACGACACTTTGCGATGCGATTGCTTGATTTTTGACCAGCGAATCGCAGCTTATCGCCACATGACCGATCAAGAACGGACCAAGCCATGACGACGTTCCTGCCGAAAGAGGTTCAGGCCGGACTCGACGCCGCGCGCATCGTGGCGCTGCGCAAGTCGTCGCGCCTGCGGGTGGAGGCGGGCGATGACAGCTACCGCGTGCTGCGGCTCTGGTCCGACGGCTTCACGGTCGAAGCCGATGTCGTGCCCCCGTTGCGCGGTCTGGTCGATCTCTATGACGGGGCGAACCACCTCTATCAGTGCCTGATCATCGCCGCCGATGCCGAAGGCGGCGAGATGCGCTATGACTTCAAGCGTTCGACCGAGGCGCATGACCGCGCACCGCTCGACTTCTACCGCGCGCCGGATGCGCCCATCGCCCTTCTGGGCAAGGACTGAGCACCGACATCATTGCACCGCGTCCCGACACGGCCCATCCTTCACGCAGGGTCACGGACGGAGGTTTTCTCATGTCGGGAGTCTGCAGGGCGGCCATTCGCGTCTTCGGGCTGCTCTATCTGGTCGCCCTAGCGCTTCTGGTCATCGGTCTGTTCGGGCTGTTCGGCACCGAACCTGGGCCGCTGGCCGGTGTCTTCGTCATTCCCCTCGGCATGCCGTGGATCAAGCTGGTCGATGCCCTGCCCGAGCCGCTCTGGCCCTGGGCCGCGGCGGCCTCGCCGCTGGTCAACCTGCTGATCCTGACGGCGCTCTGCCGGTTCACCAGCGCGCGGCGCGGCTGATCACTGCAGATCGCCGAAGGCCCGGGCAAGGCGGTCCACCGCCTCCTGTACCCGGGTGCGCGGCGTCGCGATGTTGAAGCGCAGGAATGTCTCGCCGCCTGTGCCGAAGGTGGGGCCGTGGTTGACCGCGATCTGCGCGTCCTTCTCGACCCGGCGGGTGAATTCGGCCATTTCCATGCCGGTATCGGCGAAGTCGACCCAGGCAAGGTAGGTCGCTTCGAGGTTCATCGATTTCAGCCCCGGAATCGCGTTCACGCCCGCGTCGAAGATGCGCCGGTTGCCATCGAGATAGGCGACCAGATCATCAACCCAGGCCGCGCCTTCGGGGGAATAGGCGGCGGTCGCCATGAACAGACCGAAGGAATTGGGCGACAGGCCAAGGCCCATCATCCGGGTCTGGAACTTCGCGCGCAGGTCCGGGTCGGCGATGATCACATTGCCCGAATGGCTGCCCGCGATGTTGAAGGTCTTGGTGGTGGCCGTCATCATGATCAGCCGGTCCGCGATTGACGGATCGACCAGCGCCATCGGGATATGGGTCTGGCCCGGCATGACAAGGTCATGGTGGATCTCGTCCGACACAAGGATGAGGTCATGCCGCTTGCAGAAATCGGCGATGGCCTGCAGTTCGTCCCGCGTCCAGACCCGGCCGCCGGGGTTGTGGGGCGAGCACAGGATGAACATGCTCTCATGTCCCTGCATCTGCGCGTCCCAGGCCGCGATATCCAACTCATAGCGGCCGGCCTCGTTCACCATCCGGCATTCCACCACCTCGCGCCCGTTGGCGCGGATGACCTTGGCGAAGGCGTGATAGACCGGCGTCATCAGCACCACGCCGTCGCCCGGCTGCGTGAAGGTTTCGACACACATCGCCGTACCGTTGACGAGGCCATGGGTGGTGAAAACCCACGACGGGTCCACCTCCCAGCCGTGGCGGGTCTTCATCCACCAGCGGATCGCATCGAGATAGGCGCTGTCATCGCCGAAATAGCCGTAGATGCCGTGATCGATCATGCCCTGCAGCGCGTCCTGAATCACCTGCGGCGGGCGGAAATCCATGTCGGCCACCCACATGGCGATGCCATCCTCGGCGCTGACGCCATAGAGCTTCTCCATCATGTCCCACTTCACGCAGTGGCTGCCGCGGCGGTCGATGATGTCGTCGAAACTCATGGGGGTTCTCCGGTTCTGTCGCCGCCGAAAGCTAACCTGTGAAGCGTCAGACGCAAGGCCCGTTGCGGCGCGCGGGCCGATCGCCTAAATCCTGAGGCATGAAAAGACCCATCGTTCTGCATCCCGATCCGCGCCTGAAAACGCGCTGTGCCCCCGTCGACGACCTGTCGGACGAGCTGCGCCGCCTTGCCGATGACATGCTCGAGACGATGTATGACGCGCCGGGCATCGGGTTGGCCGCGCCGCAGGTGGGCGTGACCACGCGGCTTATCGTGCTCGACTGCGTCAAGCAGGATGAGGCGCCGCCGCGCCCGCTGATCATGTTCAACCCGCAGATCGTCGCCGCCTCGGACGAGAAGAACACCTACGAGGAAGGCTGCCTCTCGATCCCGGAACATTTCGCCGACGTGACCCGCCCCGCGGAAGTCGAGGTTGCCTGGATCGACCGCGACGGCAATCCGCAGGCGGAGGTTTTCGGCGGTCTCTGGGCGACCTGCGTCCAGCACGAGATCGACCATCTCGACGGCAAGCTGTTCATTGACTATCTGACCCCGCTCAAGCGGCAGCTCATCACGCGGAAGATGCAGAAACTGAAGCGCGAGCGCACGCGCGTATGACCGTGCGCCCGATCCTGCGCTGGCCCGACCGCAGGCTGCGCATGCCGGCCGAGCCGGTCGCGGCGATCACCGACGACATCCGCGTCATCTGGACCGACATGATCGACACGATGGAGGCCATGCCCGGCTGGGGCCTTGCCGCGCCGCAGATCGGGGTCATTCTGCGGCTGGCGGTGGTGGATACGTCCGACGACCGCGGCCATGCGGTGCGCATCGCCAACCCCGAAATCCTGGCCGCATCGCCCGATCTGGCCGAACTGACCGAGGCAAGCCCCTGCCTGCCCGGCATCTCGGCCCCCGTGCGCCGCCCCGCGTCGGTGACGGTGCGCTTTGTCGATGAGACCGGCGACACGGTCGAGCGCGACTTCACCGGTCATGACGCGGTCAGCGTGCAGCACCAGATCGATCACCTTGACGGGCGGCTCTATATCGACCGGCTGTCGAAGGTGAAGCGCGACATGGCGCTGCGGCGGCTGAAGAAGGCCGGCGCATGAGGGTCGTTTTCATGGGCACGCCGGACTTCTCGGTACCGGCGCTTGATGCGCTGCACGCGGCGGGCCATGAGATCGCGTGCGTCTATACCCAGCCCCCGCGCCCCGCGGGCCGCGGCCAGAAGGACCGCGAAAGCCCGGTTCACGCCCGCGCCGCGGCGCTGGGCCTGCCGGTGCGCCACCCGGTCACGCTGAAGTCGGCCGAGGCGCAGGCGGACTTCGCCGCACTCGCCCCCGAGATCGCGGTGGTCGTCGCCTATGGGCTGATCCTGCCCCGCGCGGTGCTCGAGGCACCCGCCCGCGGCTGCCTGAACATCCACGCAAGCCTTCTGCCGCGCTGGCGCGGGGCCGCGCCCATCCACCGCGCGGTGATGGCGGGCGATGCCGGGACGGGCGTCTGCATCATGCGGATGGAAGAAGGGCTCGACACCGGACCGGTGCTCGCGCGCGCGGCGACGCCCATCGGGGCGACTGACACCACCGGCGCGCTGCACGACCGGCTGGCGGCGATGGGTGCGCGGCTGATCGTCGAGGCGCTGTCGCGCATCGACATGCTGGCGCCCGAGGTCCAGCCCGAGGCGGGCGTCACCTATGCCGCCAAGATCGACAAGGCCGAGGCGCGGGTGGACTGGACGCGCCCCGCGGACGAGGTCGACTGCCTGATCCGCGGCCTGTCGCCCTTTCCCGGCGCCTGGACCGAGATCGACGGCGAGCGGGTGAAGATCCTCGGCTCGGAACGGGCGGAAGGCAGCGGCGCGCCGGGCGAGGTGCTCGACGACCGGCTGACAATCGCCTGCGGCACGGGGGCTGTGCGGATCTTGCGGTTGCAGCGGGCGGGCAAGGCCGCGCAGGATGCGGCGGTGTTTCTCAACGGAAGGGCGGTGCCGCCCGGTAAATGGTTGGCCTAGTACGAAAGGACAGGCAGGCATGTTCATCACCTTCATGGGCACGGTCGTGATCGCGGGGATCATCGGCTACGTGTCGGAAAAGACCGGCTGGACGAAGAACGGCTATCTGCAGTCGATCATCATCTGCATCGGCGGCGCGATCCTGTTCTATGTCGTGGGCCGGATGTTCGGCATCAGTTTCGGCAGCCCGGGCATGAACGCGATCATCGCCTCGGTCGGTGCGCTGATCATCGTGCCCTTCCACTGGCGCGGGCGGGGTTAGGGCCATGCCGATCGTCTGGCTCATCATCCTTGGCGCGGCGGCGGGGTTTCTCGCCACGCGGCTGATGCGGGTCGAGACCGATATCGTCACGACCGTCATCATCGGCATCGCGGGCGCGCTGATCGGCGGCCTTGTGCTGCGCTTCATCGTGACGGCGGGCTCGCTTGTCGGCGGGCTGGTGGGGGCGGTGATCGGGGCGATGCTGCTGATCTGGCTTTGGGACAGGTTCATCCGGAAATGAGCGCTTCGCGCGCATCATGCGACACGTGCTCGGGCCGCGCAGGCCCCGGGGCTCTGCCCCGGACCCCGGGATATTTGGAAACCCGAAGAACGGGGGACCGCGCCCGTGCTTCTTCGGGTTCGCAAATATCCCGGGGGTGAGCGCCGCAAGGCGCGAGGGGGCAGAGCCCCCT
>CAZNMV010000033.1:0-15974 GCA_964573835.1 uncultured Aestuariivita sp.
CCGGGCTTCGAACCTCATATATCAGCCAGAGCGATACCCGGAGCTTGTTCAAAGGGTTGAGTCCGCGATGGCGCAGGTCAATCCCCAAGGCTACGCGCAGGCTGTGAGAATGCTCGCATCCGGAAAATTGGCCGATGACCTTGCCCACGTCGCGTTGCGCCCCGGTTTCATCATAGGGGCAGAAGACAAGATCACACCACTGGTACAGACGATGACGGCCGCCAATGCGTGGAATACGCTTTATCCTGTCCGACCGATCGTCACCCAAATCGACGGGGCGGGGCATGCGGTCTACCTACAAAGCCGTGACGCGTTCTGCGCGGCTTTGTTGGATCACATGGGCTTGGCCGCTGCCCGAAACTCGGATGGAGTTTGAGATGACCGAAGACCTTAGACTGGATCACTTGCGCGGCATCGTGATGCGTGCCCCCGGGATCACCACGACGACGTCGTTCTACACCGATCAATGGGGGCTGCACGTGGCCCACGAGGACGACGGGATCACCTATCTGCGCGGGAGCGGTGAGCAACCGTTCATCTATGGCCTCAAGGACGATGCGACCTATGGCATCGAGTATATCCATTTCGGCATGCCGGACCGCGACGGTGTCGACGCACTCTATGGGCAGCTTTCCCAAAAGGGAGCGGATTTACGCGGCGCCCCGGGTACATTCGAGGGTCCCTTTAGTGGCTATGGCTTCGAGGTGGTCGATCCAGATCATCGGCGTCTTCGCATTACTTCAGATATTTTGCAGCGCGACGCCGACGACATCCACGCTTATCCGCGCAAGATCAGTCACGTGGTGCTGAACACGCCCGACATGGAGGGCATGCAGCGCTGGTATGAAGACATGTTGGGCTTCCGCACCAGCGATTACTCCGCCGACCAAATGGTGTTCCTGCGCATCGGTAGTGATCACCACGCCATCGCTTTCGTGCGGGCCCAATACCCGGCGATCAACCATGTTGCCTTTGAGATGGCAGGTATCGACAGTTTCATGCGTGGCATCGGCCGCATGAAGCAAAAGGGTCAGGTGCCGAGCTGGGGGCCAGGACGGCATGGGCCGGGCAACAATCCATTCGCCTATTTCGTCTCGCCCTCGGGTTTCGTGATCGAGTTTACTTCGGAGGTGCAGCAGATCGACGAGGCGACGCACGAACCGAAGGTCTGGTCGCGCACCGACCCAGAGGCGATGGACCAGTGGATGACGGCAGGCCCGCCGACACCGGCGCAACGCGCGGTCATGGCCGGGCGGCCCGACCCCGGCTTTCCGAAGGAAGGATGAACGATGGACCTCGGGCTGACAGATCGTTGCGTCGTGGTCACTGGCGGCAGTTCCGGGATTGGACTGGAGGCCGTTCGTATCTTGCTGGAAGACGGCGCCCGGGTGGCGTTCTGCGCCCGTGGTGCAGAGCGGCTGGAAGCCGTGGCGGCCGAGCTGGCACACGAATATGGGGACAAAAGGATTCTTGCGCGGGCGTTTTCGGTACTGGATCCGGCGGCGGTCGCAAGCTTCGCACAGGAAGTCGGGAGGGCCTTCGGGGGCTGCGACGCTCTCGTCACCAATGCCGGGCAGGGGCGCGTCTCGACTTATGCCGATACCAGTGACGCCGACTGGCGCGAGGAACTGGAGTTGAAATTCTTCAGCCAACTGCACCCGATCCGCGCCTTTGAGGCGATGTTGCGAAAAAGCGGGCAGGGCGCGATCGTCGCCGTGAACTCGCTTCTGGCGTCGCAGCCCGAACCGCACATGGTCTGCACCTCTGCCGCGCGGGCCGGTGTGCAGAATTTGCTGAAGTCGCTGGCCACCGAACTCGCCCCCGATATCCGCGTCAATTCGATCCTTCTAGGCCTAGTGGACTCTGCCCAATGGCAGCGCCGGTATGAGGCGCGCGCGGATCGGACCCAGAGCCGTGGGGACTGGTTTGCGGCGCTGGCGCGGGCCAAGAAAATCCCGCTCGGGCGGCTTGGCAAGCCGGAGGAACCTGCCCGCGCGATCGCTTTTCTCGCCTCGCCTGCGTCCAGCTACATCACCGGCGCAAAGCTCGAAATCTCGGGCGGCGTGTCGCGCTTTGCCTGATCCCCGTTTCCGAAGATCCTCATGAAAGATCCAAGCCCCATGTCTCAGACCGTTGGTCACCAAATTGCCGAGGCGCTTGCCGATGCGGGCGTCACTACCATGTTTGGTGTGATCTCTATCCACAACATGCCGATCCTCGATGCGGTGGCTGAACAGGGGCGCATCCGTTTTATTCCGGCACGCGGCGAGGCCGGGGCGATGAACATGGCCGATGCCTTCTCGCGCGTGACTGGGAAACTGGGTGTGGCATTGACCTCGACCGGAACGGCAGCGGGCAATGCCGCTGGCGCGCAGGCCGAAGCATTGACAGCCGGCAGCCGGGTGCTGCACCTCACCACACAAATCGACCGACCTTGGATGGACCGGGACCGCGCCGCAATCCACGATGTGCCAAAGCAGCCCGAAATGCTGCGCGGTGTGTCCAAGGCCGTGTTCCGCATCTGGGACGAGATGGGTGTTCTTGGAACCCTAGCTGCTGCGATCCGCGTGGCGATGACGCCGCCCACCGGCCCGGTCAGCCTCGAGGTGCCCGTCGACGTGCAGCGCATCCCCGCAGTGCCCGGATTGCGCCTGACCCCACCGCGCCCGGCTATTGCGACGGTGGATGAGGCTGCCCTAGACGCACTTGCAGAGCGGGTGAAAGCCGCGAAGCGGCCCATGCTCTGGCTCGGCGGTGGTGCCCGGGGGGCCGGGGCCGAGGCGTTGGAGCTGGTCGAGCGCGGCTTCGGAGCTGTCAGTTCGACACAGGGCCGCGCCGTGGTTCCGGAAACCCACAAAGGCACGCTCGGGGCCTTCAACATGACACCGGAGGCGGAGGCGCTCTTTCGGGGCTGTGACCTGATGATCGTCGTGGGCTCGCGGCTTCGCGGGAACGAAACGCGCAACAACAAAATGCCGCTGCCGCGCCCGTTGTTTCAAATCGACGTGGAGCCGACGCAAGGCGGGCGAAATTATCCGACCGACGGGTTTCTTTGCGGCGACGCAGCGGCAACACTTCGCGCGCTTCTGGACCGATTGCCCAAGCGGCTGGAGACCGATCCACAGCTGCATTATGACATCGCCGTGGCCCGTGCGAGATCGGAAGGGACGCTGCGCGCGCGCCTTGGGCCGTACCAGGTGGTCGCCGATCATCTCCTCGCGGTGGTGCCAAGGGGGGGGCATCCATGGGTCCGCGACGTGACGATTTCGAACTCCACCTTCGGTAACCGCTACGTCCAGATCGCGGAACCGCATTTGGGTGTGCACGCCCTTGGTGGAGGCATCGGGCAGGGGATCGCCATGGCTATCGGGGCTGCGGCGGGATCGAAGGCGCGCACTATCGCACTCGTGGGCGATGGCGGTGCGCAGCTCGGTATCGCCGAGCTGATCACTGCTGTCGATGCGGAGCTACCGATCACATTCGTGCTGATGAACGACGCGGCCTATGGTGTGATCGAGAACATCCAAGATGCCCAGTACGACGGTCGTAGGCATTATTCCAAGCTCAAGACGCCCGATTTCGGGCTGCTCTGCCAGTCCATCGACATGCCCCATGTCCGTGTCGCGCGGATCGAGGATTTCCCGCAGGCGCTGGACGCGACCCTCGGGCGTACCGGCCCAGTGGTGGTCGAGGTCGACATGGTGTCCATCGGTCCCTTCGCGGAATCCTTCGCCGGACCGCCGGCCGGGGCTGCGGGCGGCAAGTCATGAGCCTCGGCTGTGTTGCGATCATCGGGTTCGGCGCGATCGCCCGCGATTTGATCGACATCCTCGCCGCGCAGGAGCTCGCGCCCGACCACGTCACCCTCCTTGTTCGCCCAGGCCGCGAGGAAGAGGTTCAGGCGGCGGTCGGCCCGGCGGCCTCGGTGACTTCGTCGCTCGACACCGTGCTGGCAGCGCGTCCTGACGTGGTCGTCGAATGCGCCGGACACGGTGCCGTGGTGGACTTCGGGGCGGCGGTGCTGGCCAGTGGCACGGACCTGATTGTGGCCTCGGTCGGCGCCCTGGCGGAAGCGGATCTGGTCGCCGGGCTAGAAACCGCTGCGCGGGCCTCAGGCGCGCAATGCGTCATTCCCGCCGGGGCCATAGGCGGGATCGATGCGCTTGGCGCGGCACGGCTCTCGGGACTGATCTCGGTCGACTATACTGGCACCAAGCCGCCGAGCGCCTGGGCCGGCACGCCGGCCGAGTATGTGACTGACCTCGCCACGCTGACTGCGCCCTGCACCTTCTTCGAGGGCAGTGCGCGGAAGGCGGCGCAGCGCTATCCCAAGAACGCCAATGTCGCCGCGACGCTGGCCCTTGCTGGGCTGGGCATGGACAGGACGCGTGTCCGCCTTGTCGCGGACCCCGGCTCGACCGAGAACATCCACGCCTTCAACGTTGCCTCGCAGGCGCTGGAGTTTTCCGTGCGAATGGTGGGCAAGCCGTCCCCGCGAAACCACAAGACTTCCCGATCCACCGTTTACAGCATCGCAAGCGCCGTCGTGAACCGGCGCGCGGCGATCGCCATCTGAGGGCGCCATGGAGTATACATTTCGCGACGACCTGATCTTTGTCGGCGGCCATTGGCAAACGGGGCGGGGCGCGCCGATAATTTCGCACTTCGCCGACGAGGGACGTCTCAATACCACTCTGAGTGGTGCCTCGGTCGAAGATGTTGAAGTTGCCATCGCGCGCGCACGCGACGCACAACCGGCATGGGGCGCGCTCAAGCCCCATGAGCGCGCGACGGTGCTCTACCGCATATCCGAACGCGTCACCGCGAATATAGATCGCATCGCTTGGGTGCAAAGCCGCGACACCTCCAAGACGCTTGTCGAAACGCGTGCGCTGGCAACCTCGGCGGCGGGCACCTTCCGTTATTTCGCGGCGGTAGCGGAAACCTCGGACGATTTGCGAACCGTGCCGCGCGGCGACTATACGACGGCCTCGATCTACGAGCCTCTGGGCCTCGTGGCCGCCATCACCCCTTGGAATTCGCCCATCGCATCCGACGCCCAGAAAGTCGCTCCAGCCCTTGCTGCAGGCAATGCTGTCTTGCTGAAACCGGCCAGTTGGTCGCCACTTGTCAGCCTAGAGCTCGCGCGGATCGCCGAGGAGGCGGGGCTGCCGCAGGGCCTTTTGTCGGTCCTGCCCGGCTCTGGGCGCGAGGTGGGCAACGCCCTGGTCGCGCATCGTGACATCGCCAAGGTTTCGTTCACCGGCGGCACGGAGACGGGGCGCAGGCTGGCCCATGCGGCAGCGGAAAAGCTGATGCCCGTCTCCCTTGAGTTGGGTGGTAAGTCTCCGACGATCGTGTTCGCGGATTGCGATACCGATCTTGCGATCGCGGGGATCCTGTTTGGCATCTTCTCGTCGTCGGGGCAAAGCTGTATCGCGGGTTCACGCTTGTTCGTTCAGTCCAGCATTTACAAGGATTTCGTCGCGCGGCTGGTCGATGCGACGCGCGCGCTGGTAGTCGGCCATCCCTTTGAGTCAGTGACGCAGGTGTCCTCGCTGGTCCATCCAGAACATCGCGAAGCTGTGGAACGTTACGTGGCACTGGCCCGGGACGAAGGCGGTACGATCCTGTGCGGCGGCATGCGGCCGGAAGCCACGGCGCTGCAAGACGGCGCCTATTACATGCCCACGATCATCAGTGGGCTCGACAACTCCGCGCGCACCTGCCGTGAGGAGATATTCGGGCCTGTGCTGGTCGTGATGCCCTTCGAGGATGAGGCCGACGTGATCGCACAGGCCAATGACAGCGACTACGGGCTCGCGTGCGGTATCTGGTCGACCGACTACCGCCGTTGTCAGCGCATCGCAGGCGCTATCCGGGCCGGCACTGTCTGGATCAATACCTATAAGCAGTTCTCGATCTCAACACCCTTCGGAGGCGATGGTGAAAGCGGGATTGGTCGCGAGAAGGGGCGTGCGGGTCTGCGCGGTTACCAGCGGCAGAAATCGATCTACGAGGATTTGTCCGGCGGACCGCATCCCTGGGCCAGATGGCCCTAGGTTGCGATGTGACCCAGCGCGGCCGAGGCTCTGCATGCGGCCGAGGTAACCGCGTCGATCAGGGCCGAATCGCGGCCTTCGCTATCGGAGGCGAAGCGCGCCTCTGGGCCGGATACGTTGATGCCGCCAACAACTTTTCCGGAATGATCGAAAATTGCCGCTGCGCAAGACCCGATACCTGCCTCGAAATTTCCTTGGCTCCAAGCGTAGCCCTCGGCCTTGTCATGGCGGGCCTGCGCGATGATCTCCTCGACCGTCCGCGGCGTCTTGTCGGTCGCTGCCTCTGGTAGATCGCTGGAAAAGACTTGCCGCAATTGCGTTTCCGAACATTCTGCGAGGATAGCACGCCCTATCGACGAGGCGTGGGCTGCCAGCCGCGACCCGGTACGCACGTTGCTAACGAGATGGGAATTGGGCGCTTCGCGACCAAGGTAGATGACGTCGCGCCCGTCGAGCACCCCCAGATGCGCCGACATGCCGGTCTTAAGACACAGTTCCCGCAGAATTGGCTGGCAAATCTGTACGATTTCCCGCCCCTGGATCGCCTGTGCCCCAAGACTGACCAGTCCTGCGCCCAGCCGGTACCCGCCACCGTCGCCCAGTTCCTCGATCATGCGGTGTTCCAAAAGGGTGTGTATCAGGCGGATCAGAGTCGTGCGGTTGATCCCCAGATCGCGCGATACAGTTGACAGGTTCCGCGCTCGCTGTCCTTCGCCAATGTAGCGCAGGAGTTTAAGCGCCCGCTCGACCGGGGGTACGGAATAAGGGGTCTGAGATGGCATGTCGCCCATGGGGGTCTGTCCTGTTGTTCAGATCTGCCGGGGTGCGGCAAACCGGTGTTTGGTGGCGGAAAACTGTTGACCGCAAACATCTTCATCGCCTACCTTTGAACACATAGTTCAATATAGAACACTCGGCAAGATCAAAGGGGCCAAAGTGACGCTTTCAATCGGCATTTGCGGCGGAGGAATCGGTGGTCTTTGCGCCGCTATTGCGCTGCATCAGGCGGGGCACGACGTTCAGGTGTTCGAAAAGGCGCGGTCATTTAACCGGGTTGGCGCAGATGTCAATTTGACGCCAAACGCCGTCTTCGCTCTCGACCAGTTGGGTGTGGGCCCCTACCTGCGCGAGAGCGCGGCGCGTCCCAGCTTTCGCATCAGTAGGGACGGCGTCAGCGGCGAGGAAACCTCCCGCTTGCCGATGAGCGCGGCGGCGGAGAAGAAATACGGCGCGCCGCAACTGACCATACATCGCGCTGATCTGTTAGACGCTTTGCGAGCGCGCTTGCCCGAGGGCAGGCTGTGCCTTGGAATGAGCGCGGTCGCGCTGGAGCTGGTCGAGGGGAGGGCGGTGCTTGGCTTTGCCGACGCAACGCGGGTGGCCTTCGACCTGGTGATCGGCGCGGACGGCATCCACTCGGTCGTGCGGACCGCGCTCTGGGGCGAGGATCACCCGCGCTATACCGGCATGGTGTCCTATCGTGGTACCTTCCCAAGAGAAAAGGTTGCTGGCCTCCCCGACACCGACGCCTTTACTAAATGGTGGGGCGAGGTGCCTGAAAAGCAGATCGTGACCTTTCCCCTAACCGGAGGGAGTGAGATTTTTGTCTTCGCGACCCTGCCGCAGAAGGATTGGTCCGAGGAAGGCTGGACGCTGCCCGGCGATGCAGAAGATCTACGCAGCGCTTATGCCAATTTTCACCGCGATGCACGAAAGCTGTTAGACGCGCTGGACGAGGTCACGCGATCTGCGCTGCATGTGCGCGATCCGATGCCGCAATGGGCCAAAGGACACGCGACGCTTCTGGGCGACGCAGCTCATCCGATGGTGCCCTTCATGGCGCAGGGCGCCTGCATGGCCATTGAGGATGCAGTTGTGCTGGCCCGTGCCCTAGAAGGTGCCGACGACAATAACGACATCGACGCCGCGCTGACGCGGTATGAGACTGAACGCAAGCCCCGCACCGCGCGGGTTCAGGAAAGCTCGCTTGCCAATGACTGGCTCAAGAAGGCCGGCAACGCGGACTGGGTCTATGGCTACAACGCTTGGACCACGCCGCTCGACAATTCCACTCACAACGGGAGTTCCCATGAAACAAATGTTTAGAACCGCCTTGCTTTCGGCCGTAATCGCTGCTGCTGCCGTTCCGGCCTTCGCAGATCCGGTCAAGATCAACGCCGTGACGCTGGCGCCCCGGTCCGTCTATATTACCCAGCCCTTCGCCCAGTTCGTCGAGGAAGTAAATGAACGCTTCGCCGGCGAAATCGAGATCAACTGGCGCGGTGGCCCCGAGGTCATGCCGCCCTTTGGTCAAGCCGAGGGCGTGCGCAACGGTGCTATGGGAATGACCTATACCAGCCCGAGTTACTACCAGGGTCTTGTCCCTACTTCTGGCACCATGAACCTGTCCTTTCTGAACTACGAAGAGATCGCGGCCACCAATTACCATGAACGGATGACCGAGCTTCACGCCGAAAAGGACCTTGCGTTCATCGGCGAAATCCCGGCGACGCAACTGAATTTCCAGCTCTATATGGGCAAGGAAGTGACCAGCCTCGCCGATCTCGAGGGCAAACGCATCCGCGTATTCCCAACGCTGCTGCCTTTGGTGCAGGGTCTTGGTGCCGAACCCATCGTCTTGCCAATGGAAGAAATCTATACCGCGCTGGAACGCGGCGCCATCGACGGGTTCATGCAGGGCCCGCTTGGGCAGGCGGCGCAGTTCGGGGGGCTGGTAAAGACTGTCGTGCAGCCCGGCGTCTACCGAGCTGGGTTTCCGGTCCTCATGAACATGGACCTTTTCAACCAGATGTCGCCCGATCTGCAGGAACGGTTCATAACCTTCCTCCGCGAGGATTTTGCCCCCCGAATGGACAATATCTGGGCCGAGGACATTGCAACGGAGCGCGCTGCGCAGGAAGCGGCCGGTTTCAATTACGTTATGCTGTCTGAGGAGGAAGCGGCACGGTTCGAGGCCATCGCCATGGATGCGGCATGGACCATGACAGCGGAGAATGCGGGCGCGGAGATCGCGGCTGAGCTTCGCGCAATGCTGGACCGCTGACAGCCTAATGTGACACGTGAAATGGCGGGGTCGGGACATTTTCGACCCCGTCATTGGCAAGAACGGGAGGCAGAAGGTGGACCGCACTCTAACCCAGCTGAGGCGTGTATTCAGCCGCTTGAACCTGTTCTGTGCCGTGATTGGGGCAGTTCTACTTTCCATGATTGCGTCGATTATCTGTTTCGAGGTGGTCATCCGCTGGCTAGGTGGCGCGTCTCAGCTGTGGGTGATCGAGGTCAGTGAATACGCGCTTTTGTTCATCACCATACTCGGCGCGCCGTACCTGCTGGAAAAAAACCTGCACGTGGTCATGGATCTGGTTTATGACAGCCTGACAGGCCGCTGGCGTCTGATTTTGCAACTCATGAATGCGATCATCGGCTTCGTGCTTTGCGCGGTGCTGGCTGTCGTCGGCTTAAGCGTCGTGATTGAGCAATACGATCTGGGTGTCCGGCTCGTGACGGTGATGCGTCCGCAAAGCTGGTGGATCACCGCTGCCCTGCCGTTAGGCATGGCACTAATGGCCGTCCAGTTCCTCGACCACATCATCCGCACCCTTCGTGGCGAGGTGCTCTGAGCGATGGAATGGTATGTCACACTCGCCATCGTTCTGGTGCCACTGTTCGCGCTGATGCTTGCCGGTCTGCCGGTTGCCTTTGCCTTTTTCGCCATTAATCTGGTTGGTTCCTACATCCTCATGGGCGGCTCTGCTGGGGTTGAGCAATTGGTTCTGAACACCGTCGGATCGGTAACTAGCTTCACGCTGATCCCCATCGCGCTGTTCATGATCATGGGCGAGGCGATGTTCCGCTCCGGCATTGCCATCGACCTTATGGACACGCTCGACAAGTGGTTCGGCAAGTTGCGCGGGCGGTTGGCGCTGATGGCCGTGGGTGGGGGCGTCCTGTTCTCTACCCTGACCGGTAATTCCATGGGTTCTATCGCGCTTTTGGGTTCTTCGCTTACGCCCGAGATGGAAAAGCGGGGCTATGCGAAACCGATGTCGCTTGGGCCCATCCTTGGCTCCTCGGGCCTTGCGATCATGATCCCGCCTTCGTCGTTGGCGGTGGTGTTGGGCGTGATCGGCGACATCTCCATCGGTCGCATCCTGATCGGCATCATTGTGCCGGGGCTTCTGATGGCAGTGCTCTACGTCTTATACATCCTAGTCCGCTGCCAGCTGCAGCCGCATCTCGCGCCATCCTTTGACGTGCCGAAGGTCAGCATGAACGAGAAGCTGACGGCCACTGTCGTCAACATTGTGCCGTTGTCCTTGATCGTCTTCTCGGTCGTGGGCGTCATTTTCCTTGGCATCGCGACGCCGAGTGAGGCCGCCGCGACTGGTGCTTTCGCCACGCTGCTACTGGCCGCGTTGCGCCGCCGCCTGACGCCCAAGGTTTTTGGCGACACGATGTTCTCCAGTGCCAACATCTCGGTCATGGTGCTGCTGATCGTGTCGGGCGCGGTCACCTTCTCGCAGCTGTTAGCCTTCACGGGGGCGACTTTCGGCATGGTCGATGCGGTCCTGAGTCTCGACATCTCGGACAATGCAATCGTCTTCATGATGATCATGCTGGTAGTATTTATGGGAATGTTCATGGGCCCCCTGCCGATCATGCTGATTACATTGCCGATCTTCGTCCCCATCGTGCAGCAGTTTGGCATGGATCCGATCTGGTTCGCCGCTCTTTTCCTCGTGGCGATTGAGACCGGGGCGACATCGCCTCCGTTCGGGGCAGCACTATTCGTGATGAAGGCCGTGGCACCCAAGGGCACGACGATGGGCGACATTTACCGCGCTGCCATCCCCTTCATCCTTCTCGATCTGCTGGCGATCGTGCTAATCTTTTTCATCCCCGAACTTGTGACGGTCCCGGTCGACCTGATGTTCCGATGAGCCGCCCGAATTTCCTTGTTATCATGACCGATCAGCAGCGTGCCGATCACTTGGGCTGCTATGGCAACCGCATCGTGCAAACGCCGCGGATCGACGCACTTGCCGCGCGGGGCACCCGGTTCGATCGTTTCTACGTCGCCAATCCGATCTGTCAGCCGAACCGAGCAGCGCTCGCCACGGGGCAGCTGACCTCCATCAACGGGTGTCGGCAGAACGGCATTCCGCTGGGCCTCGACTGCACGACTTATGCCGATGTGCTGCGCGCCGCGGGTTATCGCACGGGGCTGGTGGGCAAGGCGCATTTTCAGAACGTCTCGCCTATCCCGGCGCGTCCAGCGGTGCCGGGCGGCAGAGGAGAGGCCCCGCCCGGGCCGTTCGGTCTGGCGCGCAGAAGCCAGCGCTGCGGGCCGGACTATGAGCACGAAATTCGCACCCGCTGGATCGATGACCCGGACAGTGAGGTGCCGCTTCCCTATTACGGGTTCGATCACTTGCGCCTGTGCATCGGCCATGGCGACCAGGTGGAGGGGCATTATTCGGGCTGGCTGCGCGACCGGCTGAAGGGCTCACCCGATCCGCGCGGACGCGCCGCGTCGACTGGTAACGGCAACGGGGACGCGCCGCAGGTATGGCGGACCTCGCTGCCCGAGGCGTACTATCCCACCGCCTATGTCGGCGAAGAGTCCTGCCTGTTCCTGCAGAACCCGAGCGACGATCCGTTCCTGCTAGTGGCTTCGTTCCCGGACCCACATCACCCGTTCACGCCGCCGGGGCGCTATTTCGACATGTATGACCCTGCCGATATTCCTTTGCCCGAAAGCTTCGGCCATCCGACCTTGGCCCGGACCGATCTGCCGCCCAATATCCGGCGTGTCTATGAGATCGGCGCAGAAAATCCCGATGCCTACTGGCCCTTTCACAGCGACGCGGAGGCGACGCGCCGGATGATCGCGCTCAATTACGGCGCGATCACCATGATCGATGACTGGATCGGGCGGATCCTCGACGCGCTGGAGCAAAGCGGCAAGGCTGAAAACACCGTGGTTGTCTTCATGTCCGATCACGGCGATTACATGGGCGATCATGGTACAGTTCTGAAACATGGGGTGCACAGCCAAGGGCTTATCCGCGTGCCGCTGATCTGGGCGGATCCAAGGCGGGCGGGCGCATCAGTTTCGTCGCTGCAGGGCAGCGCTATCGACTTTGCCCCGACGCTGCTGCAAAGCGCCGGGATAGCGTACCCGGTCGGAATGCAGGGGCGCGACCTGCTGGCCGCAGATGCTGCTAATTTGCCCGTTCTTATCGAGGATGCCGGCCTTGCCTTCGCCAGCGACGATGGTCTCACCGCCAGCCGCACACTCGTTCATGACGACTGGCGAATGACGGTTTTCGAGGGTTCCGATCTGGGGGAGCTTTATAATCTAGGGGCCGATCCGTCTGAGTTGTCGAACCTCTGGGCCGATCCTGCGTTTGCCGCGCACAAGGCGGACCTGATGCAGCAACTCGTCCTGCGCCAGATCGCGCTCAGAGATACATCCCTTCTGCCGACGCATCAGGCCTAGACCGATGCAGGGGCGCCCAATTGACATATTGATCGTGGGTGGTGGCATTGCCGGCTGCTGCGCCGCGATCGCGCTGAGCCAGACCGGCCACCGGGTCCGGATCGTCGAGAAGCAGGATGCGTGGCGGTTCCAGAGCTCGGGCATCTTCGTTTACGCCAACGGCCTTGAAAGCCTCGATAAACTCGGGCTTTTGAAGGAAGTCCTCGCCGCTGGTTTTCCTGTGCCCGGAGGACGCAACGCCTATTACGATCACATGGGCGTTCCCATCGTCGAGACCCGCTATCCCACCGCCGACGCCGGGCGGATACCCGCGATCCTCGGGATCAAGCGCGCTGAAATGCACCGCGTCATGGCCGCCCACGTCGCGGCGCTCGGCGTGCCGGTTCAGCTCGGTACTACAGTGACCGCTTTGGATAACGGGGCGGAGGGCGTTCGTGCAACGCTCTCTGACGGTAGCGTCGCGCAGGCCGGTCTGGTCGTCGCCGCCGATGGCGTGCGTTCGGCCATGCGCGCGCTCATCGGTGTTGACGCCGCGCCGCGCTACACCGGGTTCGGTGTCTGGCGGGCCGTGCATCGACGACCGCTGGAGCTGACCGATAAGATCATGATGATGGGGCATGCCAAGCGTTTCGGTATCATGCCAATCAGCGACGACCTGCTCTATACCTTTGGAACCGTGACCGAACCCGGGGACATCTACTATCCGCCCGCGGACTGGCCCCGGCTGATGGCCGGACGGTTCGCGGAGTTTGGAGACCCTGCCGCGCCTTTCCTCGCGGAGTTAGGCGAAGAGAGCGAAGTACTCTATACGGCAGTAGAGGAAATCGTGCTTCCGCTGCCTTGGCACCGGGGGCGTGTCCAGTTGATTGGCGATGCCGCCCATGCCTCGACCCCGTTCATGGGGCAAGGGGGCGCGATGGCTATGCAAGATGCAATCGTCCTCGCGGAGGCCATTACTGCCCATGACACGCTGGAGGAGGCGCTCACCGCATTTGGCCTTGCACGCTTTCCCATCTGTGCCTTCGTGCAGGACGCGTCGCGCGCGGTGGGCGAGGCCGGCGCGAAGGAGACACAGGGTGGTGCTGCGGCGCGCAACCTCGACCTGCGCCGGACCGCACAGACCAAGGTGGATACGTTCTATGGAAAGCTCCGGGATTTGACCGATGCGGGGGGCTTCGGTCGCTGACCGCGTTCAGTCCGGCAGGCGCACCCGCCCCGATATCTCGGCTTTGCGGTGATTCAACGCGGCTATCCCGGCGTCGGCGGTCCAGAACCCCCCGAGGATCTCGGTCTCCGAGATATCAAACAATCCCTCGATCCGTGCGCCTTCCAGTGTCACATTGGCCATCATCAAGGCGTGTCGCATCGACAGCGCGTCAAGCCGGGCGTGGGCGAAGGACAGGACGCCTTGCACTTGGGTGCCGTCAAGACAGACATTGCCGGCTAAGAGACCGTCGGCGCGCAGATCGGTACGAAAGGTCGCGCCGCGCAGGTCGCAGGGTCCGCGCACGATCGTCTGGCGCAGCCATGAAAGACCGCGAAACCGTGTCCCTCTCGCACTAAGCCCGCCAAGGAGTTGCGCCCCCGATAGATCGAAGCCGCGCACATCCAACGCGTCCAGGACAAGCGGATCCTCCAGAACGATTCCACGCGCGTCGACATGTTCACCATGGCGCCACGGTCGTTGGAGCTCGGCCAAGAGTTCGGCTGCGGTCATGTGAACACGAAGCCCCGATTTACCGGTAGGGCCTGGCCGGTCAGCGTCAGGGCCGCCTTGCTGAGCAGGAAGGCCACCGTTCCGGCCACGTCCTCGGGTGGCTGCGGTCCAGGAACAGCTCGGCCCTGACTGTATTGGTCATGGCGGGCTTGCGGTACGTATTCGGTGCTTTCCGTGGTCAAGATGCCCGGAGCGATCGCCGTTACGCCGATCCCGTCCGGTCCAAGCTCCCGCGCCAGCGACCGCGTCATCGAAATTACAGCTCCTTTTGAGGCCACATAGCTGATCAGGTTGGGGGCGCCCCAGAGCGCGGTGTCGGAAGCGACGTTGACAATCCGCCCCGAGCTCGAGGCCCGCAAGGCCGGCACCACGGCCCGCGTCATCAACCAGGTGCCGCGCACATTGACCTCCATCACCCGATCCCAGGTCTCGATATCGACATCCTCGAAGCCGATGCCGCCGATGCCTGTGGCGATGGCGCCGTTGTTGAACAGCCCATGAAGCGGCCCGTCCAGCGCTTGGCCTAGGGTCGCGACGCTTTCCGGATCGCGCAGGTCCACGCGGTGAAAGCCGGCGGATAGCTCTGCGGCCACGGCGCGCCCTTCCTCCTCGAGGATGTCCGCAAGCGTCAGCGTCGCCCCGGCCTTCGCCAGGTGGCGCGCGATGACTGCGCCGAGGCCTCGGGCGGCCCCGGTCACAAGGATGTGTCGTCCTGCGAGGCTCATTGCGCGGCCATGCCGTCCGCCGCCGCGTCCTCGGCCTCGATCTGTGCACGCGCCATCCGGTTTAACGCGCGGCGCAGATGCGCCAACCCGATATCATGTTGATAGAGCATTTCCCGACGGCGAGCATCGTCGGGCATTCCTTCCAGCATTACGCGATCCTGTTCGAGAACGTTCCAGTGCCGCTCTTCAAGCCGAGCCCGAAACAAAAAGCGCCAGCTGTCCCGCTCGAAGCCTTGCACCTTTCGCATCCTCCAGAAGAATACCTTGCAGCGCTGCGACCCAATCGGAAGCACGTAGCCTACGATACGCATATTGCCGCCGGGCCCGGCCGAAGCAGGGTAGGGGATGTCGAGATGACAATACATGCCGCCCTCGGGCGTCTCGAATTCGACCCAGTCGAAATTCTCTCCCGTCTGGCCAACGCGGGCCACGCGGAATCCGTCCTCGCGGTTCTCCAACTCCAAGAGGTCCTGCTTGGAGCCGAAGGCCAGTGTAAAGCTTTCAGCATGCAGGTAGCAGCCGTGCATCGGGTCGGCGAGGTTATCGAGCGCGTAGCGATAGTTCACGTCCCAGACCGCCGTACACAAGAAACCTGCCCAGTGTGGGTCCGTCAGTTCGGGCGACAAGGGGAGCGGCGGGGGGGCGGTGCCTTCATCGGATGACATGAAGACAAAGACGGCGTCGCTATGCTCTTCAACGTGATACGACCGCAACGCCTTACGACCTTCCATTGGGCAATCCGGCATGGCAGGCACCCGCTGCACCGTACCCGTGCCGTCCACGACCACGCCATGGTAGCGGCAACCGATATTCTCGCCGTGGATCTCTCCATAGCTAAGTGGCGCTCCGCGGTGCGGACAGAAATCTTCGATGCACTGGATATGTCCATCGGCCCGGCGCCACATCACCAGTTTCTGGCCAAGGGCGACAACACCGAAAGGGCGGTC
>CAZNMV010000034.1:0-10070 GCA_964573835.1 uncultured Aestuariivita sp.
CCATGCTTCGCGCCGTTGATGCGCAGCCCGCGGGGCCGGTCGCGCAGCGCATGGCCGCGACTGTCGCGCCCTACCGGCCCGCCTTCGTGACACCTATGGCGGCCGTGGCGGGCGCGGTGGCCGATGCATTGTTGTCCGAACTGGCGGTACCGGGGGTGACGCGCGCCTATGTCAACAACGGCGGCGACATCGCGCTGCATCTGGGGCCTGGCGAAAGCCTGACCTGCGCGCTGGCGGCACGGCCCGGCATGCCCGACCGCACGACGATCCGCCGCGAAGACCCGGTGCGCGGCATCGCGACGTCCGGGTGGCGCGGGCGCAGCCTGTCGCTGGGGATTGCCGACGCGGTGACAGTGCTGGCGCGCACTGCCGCGATGGCGGACGCCGCCGCGACAATGATCGCCAATGCCGTCGATCTGCCGGGCCATCCCGCCATCACCCGCCGTCCGGCCCGCGAGGTTCAGGCCGACAGCGATCTCGGTGATCTGCCGGTGACCGTGGGACTGGGCCGACTGAGCCCGCGCGAGATCGACGCGGCCCTCGATGCCGGCCTCACTGCGGCACGCGCCTTCAAGGCGGGCGGCCTGATCGAAGCTGCAGCACTGTTTCTGAATTCCGAGGTCCGCATCCTCGGACACCACCTGCTGAAGGAGCCCGTCCATGCCTGACTTCCCGATCCGCAAGATCGCGCTTCAGATCGAAGAAATCCTCCACGAAGGCGGCCCTGCCCCCGAGCACCCGCGCCGTCGTGGCGCGATCATGGCGGTCTGCGCCAACCCCTTCGCGGGCGCCTACCATGCCGATCTGCAACCGGCGATGGAGGATCTCAAGCCGCTGGGGCTCATGCTGACCGACCGGCTGATCGCCGCGCTCGGCGGGCGGGACGGGATCGACGGCTATGGCAAGGGCACCCTCGTGGGTGAAGCCGGAGAAGCCGAACATGGCGCCTTGTGGCATGTGCCGGGCGGCTATGCGATGCGCGAACGGCTGGGCGAAAGCCGGGCGATCGTGCCCTCGGCCATGAAGGTGGCGGGGATGGGAGCTGCGCTTGACGTGCCGCTTGGTCATATCAACGCGGCCTATGTCCGCAGCCATTTCGACGCGATCACCGTCTCGGTCCCGGACGGGCCGCGCGCGGGCGAAATGGTCTTCGTTCTCGCCATGTCGGCCGGTCCGCGCGTGCATTCGCGGATGGGCGGCCTTGAGACCTTGCAGGTCAAGGGCGAGGACGGACTGCGCTGATGAGCGACACGCGCGATCAAGCATTTGCCGCCGAAGCGCAGCGGCCCGCCGATCATGTGGAGGGCTGAATGGCCGGACTGATAGCAGGCGTCGACGTGGGTGGCACCTTCACCGATCTCATCGTCTTCGATCCGGTGGAGGGCCGGGTGGACATGGCCAAGGTCCCCACCACCCTGCCCAATCAGACCCCGGGCGTTCTGAACGCCTTCGAGGCGGCGGAAACCGATCTCTCGGCGATCGATCTGATCGTTCACGGCACGACGACCACGACGAACGCCGTGCTCGAACGCCGTCTCGCCCGTACCGGACTGATCACCACCGAAGGGTTCCGCGACGTTCTGGAACTGGGCCGCCGGACCCGGCCGCAGGCCTACGGGATGCATGGCACCTTCGTGCCCGTGATCCCGCGCGATCTGCGGCTGGAAGTGCCCGAGCGCATGGACGCACGCGGCCGGGTGCTGACCCCGCTTGACGAGACCGCCGTGTCGGAAGCGGTGCGCCAGCTTCTGGCGGCAGGCTGCGAAAGCCTCGTTGTTCATTTCCTGCACGCCTATGCCAATCCCGCGCACGAGCTGCGTGCGGTCGAGATCGCCACGCGGCTCTGGCCGAACAGCCACGTGACCGCGGGCCATGCCCTGCTGTCGGAAAGTCGGGAATATGAACGTGGCGTGACCGCGGCGCTGAACGCGGCGGTGCAGCCGCTTCTGGAACGCTATGTCACCCGGCTTGCCGACCAGCTTGCCGAACGCGGCTACCGCCAGGAGCTTCTGGTTATGAACGGCAATGGCGGGATGGTCTCGGCGCGCAGCGTGTCGCGCGAGGCGGTCAAGACCGTGATGTCGGGCCCGGCCTCCGGCGTGATGGCGGCGGTCGCGACGGGGCGGCGCGCCGGTATCGGCAACCTTCTGACCTACGACATGGGCGGCACCTCGACCGATGTCGCGATGATCCGCAACGGCGTGGCCCCGGTCTCGAACGAGATCGAGGTGGAATACGCGATGCCGATCCATGTGCCGATGGTCGACGTGCGCACCGTGGGCGCCGGTGGCGGATCGATCGCGCGGGTCGATCAGGGCGGCATGCTGCGGGTCGGGCCGGACAGCGCAGGGTCCACCCCCGGGCCGATCTGCTATGGCCGTGGCGGCACGCAGGTCACCATTTCGGATGCGAACCTGATCCTCGGCCGACTGCCTGCCCACCGGTTCGGCGAGGCCGCCGACGCCGCGCGCGCGGCGATCGCAGAACAGATCGGAGCGCCGCTGGGTCTGGGCGCGGAAGAGGCGGCAGAGGCGGTGCTGCGGCTTGCGAATACGCACATGGCCGGGGCGATACGCATGGTATCGATCTCGATGGGTGCGGACCCGCGCGATTTCGCGCTGTTCGCCTTCGGCGGCGCCGGCCCCCTGCATGCGGTCGCCCTCGCACGCGAACTTTCAGTGCCACAGGTCCTGATCCCGGCCAGACCGGGCATCACCAATGCGCTGGGTTGCGTCGTGGCCGATCTGCGCCACGATTTCGTACGCACGCTGAACCGCCCCCTCGACACGGTCGACATCTCGACAGTGCACGACATCCTGCGCGAACAGGAAACCGAAGGCCGCCGGCTGGTGGAGGGCGAGCACATCACCCTGACCGGTCTGCGCACGGAGTTTTCGGCCGACATGCAGTTTGTCGGTCAGACCCACCTGTTGCGTGTCCCCCTGCCCTCGGGCCAACCGACCCGCGACGAGATGCAGGCCCTGTTCGAGCAGGCCTATCACGCACGCTTCAGGGTCGATCTGCCGACGATGCGCGCCAACCTCGTCAACCTGAATTGCTCGGTCATCGGCGCGCGACCCGAGATCGACCTGTCGATCCTGATCGACCCGGCGGGCCGACGCGCCCGTGCCGAGCCGGAAAGCATCCGCCCCGTCTGGTTCAACGGCTGGCACGACACGCCGGTCTACTGGCGCGATCACCTGCCGCTTGATCTGCACCTGTCCGGACCCGCGATCATCGAACAGATGGATACCACGATCGTCGTGGACCCCGGTTGCACAATCCGTTCCGACACGGACGGCAACCTCATCGTGGAGGTGGGACATGATTGATCCCGTCACGCTTGCGGTCATTCAGGCCGGTCTCCAGCAGGTCTGCGACGAGATGGACCTGACCTTCAGCCGGGGTGCCTTTTCGCCGGTGATCGCCGAAGCCGACGACCGGTCAGACGGCATCTATGATGCCGCCGATGGCAGCTTGATCGCGCAAGGTTCGAAAGGCCTGCCGATCTTCGTGGGCGTGATGCAGTTTTCCACCGCAACGCTCATCCGGCGCATCCGCGACGGCGTGACCGCGCCGCCTGCACAGGGCGACATTTATATCGTCAACGATCCCTATCTGGGCGGCACTCACCTGATGGACGTGCGCTTTGCCATGCCGGTCTGGCGCGGGGGCGAAATCTTCTGCTGGCTGTCGAATACCGGGCACTGGCCGGATACCGGCGGCGCCGTGCCCGGCGGGTTTTCCGCCTCCGCGATCTCGTCCGAGCAGGAGGGGCTGCGGCTGCCACCGGTGAAGCTGTTCAAGGCGGGCGAGCTCGACCCGGAAATCTGGCAGATCATCTGCTCCAACATCCGTGTGAGCGAACAACGGATCGGCGATGTGAAGGCGCAGGCCAGCGCGCTGCTGGTGGGGGCCGAACGGCTCGGCGCGCTGTTGGAGCGCTACGGCGACGCCGAGGTGCGCGAGGCGATCGCGATGATGCGCGACCTGGCCGCCCGGCAGATGCGGGCGATGATCGGGCTCATCCCCGATGGCAGCTACCGCGCGTCGGCCATCGTCGATTCCGACGGGGTCGTGAACGAACCGCTGACCATCGCGCTTGAGGTGACCAAGGCGGACGAAACATTGCGCTTCGATTTCACCGGCTCCTCTGCGCCCTGCATGGGGCCCATGAACTCGGTCCGGGCGACCACGCTGTCGTCGGTCTACCTCGCGATGCGCCACATCTTCCCCGACGTGGCGATCAGCGCCGGCGCGTTCGAGCCTCTGGTCGTGACCGGGATCGAAGGCACGTTCCTCGATGCCTCCTATCCGCGCCCGGTGTCGGGCTGCGCCGCCGAGGTCAGCCAACGGATTGCCGAAGCGGTGTTCGCGGCCCTCGTGCAGGCCCTGCCTGACAGGGTGACAGCCGCGCCCGCCGGCACTTCGGGCAATTTCGGCCTTGGCGGCAGCGATCCCGAGACGGGTCAGAACTATGTCATGTACCAGATATCCGGCGGCGGTTATGGCGGCTGGACCGGCGGGGACGGGATCGCCAACGGTTGTTCGACCATCGGCATTTCCAAGGCGCCGCCGGTCGAGATCATGGAGCAGAAGTTCCCCGTCCTCTACCGGCGATATGCGCTGCGCGAAGGGTCCGGCGGAGCTGGCCAGCATCGCGGCGGCTTCGGGCTTGACTACGAGATCGAACTCCTGCGCGGCGAGGCGCGGGCGAGTTTCGTGATGGATCACGGCCGGGTCGGCCCGCAAGGCGTATTGGGTGGAGGCGATGGTGCCGTGAACCGGGTCGAGGTGCACCGCAACGGCACGGTGATCGTGCCCGAGCACCTGTCGAAAGCGCAAGATATCACGCTGGCGCCCGGGGACCGGGTGCGGGTCCGCACGCCCGGCGGTGGCGGCTATGGCGACCCGGCCGCGCGCGATCCGGCGCTTGTGGCGGAAGATGTGCGGTTGGGCCGATACAACGCAGACGAGGCGCGGCAGCTTTGGCCGGGCCAATTTCGCGAGGACTGAAGCGATTTTGCCCGGAAATCAATCAACCCCGGTGGATTTCACCGGCGCAAAGCAGGTGGATGCGATCTGCATTTTTCGTCACTTCACGGAACGTCCTGAGCAAACACTTCGTGCGAACTGCAATCGCTTTGACGACAGGGCCGGTTGAAATCGTTTCGCCGATAAAAAGCATCTGGCTCCGCCTGGTCATTTTGGATCTGACCTTGCAGATAACGGTCCTTGGAGCTGCTTTTGGGACGGACTGATTATTGCAGATCCAGATGGCGGTTTTTGTGCCCGCCTCTCCTTGATCTGACTATACCAAGCGATCAAGCACGCTCTGACCAATCACGAAAGATCTGACGGCCAGAGCGCTTGGGGTAGCTCAGCAGAATATTTTTCCGGTAGCGGTATCGCTCATTCGCCCAGCAATCTCGGCCTTACCAAATCGATGATGCGCGCATTCCGTCTCTGGGCTTCATCGAATTCTGACACCTGACCAAAGTGGAGTGGGTAGTGATTTTCCTGTGCCGTCTGCTGCAGATCGGCGCGTTGCATGACATCGGCAAGTGCCGCCTGGACCAACATCAATGACTCGCTGTCCATGCCGCGTGGTGCGAAGGCCGATATGGGCGAAGTGATGGCCGTGTTTCTTTCTTCCATGCCAACCGAGATTTCCCGCAAGGTCGGGACCACTTTCAACACGGGATTTCGTTCACCGCCAAAGGTCAGAACGGGTCGGACCGGAGGGGCCTCCCGCGACGAGGTCGGAAGCAAGGTCAGCGTGACCAGGATCGCCGCGTCCACTGTGCCATCGGCCAATGCCGACAGGATGCCGGCGCGGGTATCCAACACCACATCTTCACAACTTGTTTTCAAAGATGTTTCCATAAGGCTCAGGTTGACACCAAAGGCGCTCTTGCGACCGATATGCCCTATTCTGAGAGGCCGGTCCTTGGTCACGCTCAAAAGGTCTTCAATCGTTTTATGCGGAGAATCTTCAGCCACGATCAGGGCAGATGAAATTCCATGGCTCAGCAAGCCAACCGGCTGGAACCCGCTTTGAAAGTTTCGAGCGTCAGCTTCAAGAGCTTCCGCCACCTGCAGTGACAACAGATCGGTCACCCCGAATGCCAGTTCATCAGCCGTGTGATCGGCCGCGGCCTGGAGGGCCAGTTCACCGGCCTTGCCCGGTCTTGTCTCGATGCTGACTGATGCGCCAGTCGCGTCCTGAAGGGCGTCTTTGATCACTGCAAGCGGGAAATGTGTCGTTGAATTCGGGCCGTAGGGTTCGTAAAAAGTTATCTTTTTTCCTGCAAGTGAACCGGCAGCCTGCAAGCTGGACGCCATGACTGCCAAAGATGCGCCACCAATAACGAAATCTCGACGATTTGGCAGAAAATTGTTTCGTTTCATATACGTCAAACTCCCAAGATCGGCACTCCCAAGCGGCCTGCCGTCCGGTGGGACCATGACTGCCCCTTGTCAGGCCATCAAGGTGCTTTCACGGGAAAGGTGCCTGAATTGAGCAGAGTTTGATCTGGCCGCAGACAACCGGCCGCAACACATCGGGGCCTGAGCCAAGCCGGATTCAATTCCTTTTCTTGTGATGAACTGCAATGGTGCCTGCAAGCTCTGTCACCGATCGCACCGAACCCAAGCCAATCAACTGATTCGATTACAAAATTTTTCCGGTTTCCCCTTGCGGAGCCTTGCCAAGCCCTCGTGATCAATTACTCTGTGGCCAAACAAACACTTGGGAGGCCCTCGGAATGACTTGGCTTGCATCATCGGTGATGGGACGGCGCGGCGTTGCGCAGGGCCGTGAAGGGTCGCATCACGAACTTACCGAGGCCGCGCAGGGGCGCTATCACTATGTCTATGGGCCCTACGCCGATCCGGTGATGCGCATCGCACCGGGCGATGTCGTCGCGGTCGAAACGCTCGATGCCTTCGGCGGGGCCGTGAAGACGGAAGACGACCTGCCCTCGAAGGTGCTGAACATGCCCTTCGTGAACCCTCAGAACGGCCCCATCGCCGTTCAGGGCGCGCAGAAGGGCGACGTTCTGGCAGTCTACGTCAAGGACCTGCTGCCGCGCGGTCCGCAGCCGGCCGGCACCACCGCGCTGATCCCCGATTTCGGCGGTCTCACCTCGACCGGCCTCACCCACCTGAACGCGCCGCTGGCCGAACGGGTGAAGAAGATGGAGGTGACGCCGGAAGGCGGTGTGAAGTTCTCGGACCGGATCACCCTGCCCTACGAGCCTTTCGTCGGAACCATGGGCGTCTCGCCCGAGATCGAGGCGATCTCATCGCTGGTGCCCGATTTCTACGGCGGCAACATGGACCTGCCCGATGTGGCGCCCGGCGCGGTCATCTATTTCCCGGTGCAGCGCGAAGACGCCTATTTCTACATCGGCGATTGCCATGGACGGCAGGGCGATGGCGAATTGTGCGGCGTGGCGGTCGAAATACCCGCCACGGTCACGGTGCAGATCGACCTGATCAAGGGCTGGTCGATCCCCGGCGTGCGGCTCGAGACCGAAGACTTCATCATGGCGGTGGGCAGTGCCCGCCCGATGGAGGATGCCGCCCGCATGGCTTACCGCGACCTGATCCGCTGGATGGTGGATGATTATGGCTTCGAGGAATCCGAGGCCTATTTCCTTGCAACGCAGGCCGGGAAGATGCGGGTCGGCAACATGGTGGACCCGAAGTATTCGCTGGGTGCCTCTATGCTGAAGACATACCTGGGCTGAGCCCGGTCAAACAGGAAGGCGACAAGATGGATCTGGGATTGAACGGAAAGCGCGTCCTTGTCACGGGCGGCACCAAGGGGATCGGCCTGAAATGTGCTGAGTTGTTCGCAGCCGAAGGTGCGGCGGTATCGGTCTGCGCGCGGGATGCGCCCGGTGTGACCGCCACGGTCGAGGCGCTCAAGGCCGGCGGCGCCCATGCCTTCGGCCGCGCGGTGGATGTGTCGAACGCCCATGCGCTGAAGTCGTGGGTGCAGGATAGCGCCGCAACCCTCGGGGGTATCGACATCGTGGTTGCCAACGTCTCGGCGCTGGCCGTGGCGGATGACGAGGCTGCGTGGCAGGCGGGCTTCAACACCGACATGATGCATTCGGTGCGGCTGGTGAATGCCGCCATGCCCTTCCTCGAAAAGTCCGACGCCGCGGCGATCACGCTGATCTCTTCGGTGTCAGGGCGCGAGGTCGACTTCACCGGCCCCGCCTATGGCGCCTTCAAGGCGGCATTGGTGCATTATGCACAGGGCCTTGCCATGAAACTGGCGGGCAAGGGCATCCGTGCCAATACCGTCTCGCCCGGGAACACCTATTTCGACGGCGGGATCTGGCAGTCGATCGAACAGAACAACCAGGACCTGTTCCAGCAGGCGCTGGCGCTGAACCCCACTGGCCGCATGGCGCGCCCCGAAGAGATCGCGCGCGGCGTGGTGTTCCTGTCCTCTCCGGCGTCGAGCTTCACCACGGGCACCAACCTGGTGATCGACGGCGCGCTGACGCGGGGCGTCCAGCTCTGAACCGGGCAGCAGCCCTTCAGCGGGCGAAGATCTCGGGGCCTGTCACCACGGTGACGGGCCCGTCCAGCAGCCCGCCCGCCTCTTCGAAGAACCCTTTCGACCCGGCACCCGCATTGTGCCGATCCATCGCCGCCACGTCGGCGAAACGTTCATGCGTGACGAAGACGCAAGGATCGTCCGCCCCTTGGGTGACGTAGAAACTGGCTGTGTCGGGCTCGTTGGCGCGGACATAAGCCCCCACCTTCACAAGCGCCGCGCGCACCGTCTCCTCGTGGCCCGGTTTCGCACGCAGTATGGCGGTCAGCGTGTGCATGGCGGTTCCTTTCCTGCGTCAGCCCTGCAATCCCAGATCTTCCATCATCCGGTCGCGCATGACGAATTTCTGCGGCTTGCCGGTGGCGGTCAGCGGCATGTCCCCGGCAAAGTGGATGTAGCGGGGGATCTTGTAGTGGGCGATCTTGCCCTTGCACCAGTCGCGCAGGCTGTCGGCCGCAAGCTGCGCGCCGGGGCGCAGGATGATCCAGGCCGCGACCTCTTCGCCGAATTTCGGATCGGGCAGACCGAAGACCTGCACCTGCGCGATGTCGGGATGGGTGGACAGGAAATCCTCGATCTCGGCGGGATAGATGTTCTCGCCGCCCCGGATCAGCATGTCCTTCAGCCGCCCCACGATCCGGCAATAGCCTTGCGCGTCGATCGTGGCGAGATCGCCGGTATGCATCCACCCGCCCCGGATCGTCTCGGCGCTGCGCTCGGGATCGTTCCAGTAGCCTTTCATCACCAGATAGCCCCGGGTGAGCAATTCGCCCTTCTGCCCCACCGGAACGGTGTTGCCCGCCTCGTCGACCACCCGGCATTCGGCATGGGGCTGGATGCGCCCCACGGTGGAAACGCGCCGGTCTACCGGGTCATCCATCGCCGACTGGAACGAGATCGGGCTGGTTTCAGTCATGCCGTAGCCAATCGTGATCTGGTGGCAATGCATCCGGTCCATCACCCGGCGCATCAGGGGTTCCGGGCAAAGGGTGCCGGCCATGACGCCGGTGCGCAGGCTGCGCAGGTCGAACTGGTCGAAATCCGGGTGATCCAGCATCGCCTGGAACATGGTCGGCACGCCGTGCACCGCGGCGCAGCCTTCTTCGGCGATGGCGGCCAGCGTGTCGCGCGGATCGAAGGCCTCGCCGGGGATCACCATGCTCACGCCATAGGCGCAGGCTGCAAGGTTGCCCAGCACCATGCCGAAGCAATGGTAGAACGGGACCGGGATGCACAGGCCTTCGCCCGGTCGCAGCTCCATCGCGCGCGCGGTGGAAATCGCGTTGTTGACGATGTTGCGATGGCTCAGCGTGGCACCCTTCGGCGCGCCCGTGGTGCCCGAGGTGAACTGGATGTTGATCGCGTCGTCGGGGCGCAACGTGGCGGTGATCGCGTCCAGCCGCGCGCGCATCGCGCGGTTGCCGCGCTCCATCACCTCGTCGAAGGACAAGGCCCGGCGCCGCGGCGACGGGCCCATCTGCACCACCGCGCG
>CAZNMV010000034.1:10080-15759 GCA_964573835.1 uncultured Aestuariivita sp.
CCGGCGGGCAAGTGGCCATCTCGGGCGCAAGCTCGGCCAGCATTCCGAGATAATCGGAACTCTTGAATTGCGGCGCCAGGATCAGCGTGGACACACCCACCTTGTTGAGCGCGTATTCCAGCTCGGTCGTGCGATAGGCGGGGTTGATGTTGACCAGGATCGCGCCGATCCGCGCGGTGGCGAATTGGGCCAGCAGCCATTCGGGCCGGTTGGGTGCCCAGATGCCGACCCGGTCGCCCTTGTAGACCCCGATCGCCAGAAGCCCGGCGGCAAGCCGGTCGACCAGACGGGCGAAGTCTTCATAGCTCCAGCGGTCGCCCGTCTGGCGGAACACTGCGGCGGTGCGGGTGCCGTGGCGTCGGACCGCCTCGGCCAGAAAGGCGGGAATGGTCGCCTCGATGAGCGGCCGCGCGGTGGACCCGGCCACATGCGACAGCCCGTTTGCCGGAACGATCCCCGGACGCGATGTGACCCGTGATGCCATCTGCTCCCCCCGGCGCGCGGCGCCTACATCAAGCGCCAGTCGCCGGCCTGTTCGAACGCGCCGGCCGCGCGGTAGATCGTGCTTTCCTCATAGCGCCTCCCCACTAGCTGCAGCCCCACCGGCAGCCCGTCGGACATGCCGCAGGGGATCGACATGGCTGGATGACCGGTGACGTCGAAGGGCGACGTATTGGGCAGCATCTCGAACGCGCGCTGCGTCCACAGCGCCAGCGACGAATCCGGAGGCGGCAGCGGCGTCGCCTTCATCGGCGTGGTCGGCATCAGCAACAGATCATAGGAGGCCAGCACCTTGTTGTATTCCGCGCGCAACTGCCGCCCAAGGTTCTGCGCCTTGGCGTAATAGCGCCCGCGCGTATGCTTGAGATGATACTGCCCCACGAACATCGAGATCTTGAGCGTATCGGAAAGCTCGTCTGCCCGTGAACGCCAGTTGGAATGATAATCCAGCAGCGAAGTGGTATAGAGCCCCTCCCACCCAGTGCCGAAGCCGTTGCCCAGCATCATCTGGTTGGTCAGACCTTCAAGCCCGATGGGCGTCCAGATCGCAGGCCCGTGCAGGTGCCACGGGACCGAGATCTCGTCCACCGTCGCGCCCAGGCGGCGGAACGTCTCGGCCCCGGCGCGCACGGATGCATCCACATCCGCCTCGGATTGCGGATGGCCGAACCCTTCCTTGACGACGCCGATCCGAAGGCCAGACACACCCCGGTTCACCGAGGCGGTATACTTGTCGGTGCGCACGTCGTACTGACGCGGATCCAGCCCGTCGGCCCCGGCGATCACTTCCAGCATCAGGGCATTGTCCATGACATTCTGGGTCATCGGTCCGGTATGGTCGATCGTGGTCTCGATCGGCATGATCCCGGAATAGGGCACCAGCCCGTGGGTCGGCTTCATCCCGTAGACACCGCAGAAAGACGCAGGCATCCGGATCGACCCGCCCTGGTCGCCGCCGATCGCCATGTCGACCAGTCCCGCCCCCACCAAGGCACCGGAACCGGAAGACGAACCACCCGCCGAATACCCGTGCTTGTGCGGGTTATGCACCGCGCCCGTCGCATTGGTATGGCTCCCGCCCGAGAGGCAGAAGTATTCGCAATGCGCCTTGCCGGTGATCGTGGCGCCCGCATCGAGCAGGCGCGTCACGATGGTGGCGTCGATATCGGGCGTATAGCCCTTGAGGGTTGAGGCCCCGTTCATCATCGGCACGCCGGCAAGGCAGACGTTGTCCTTGAGCGCCACGGTCCGTCCCTGCAGCGGCCCACGCGGAGCGCCCTTGATCTCGGTCTTCACATACCAGGCGTTCATTGGGTTTTCGTCCGGCGTCGGCCGGTACCCCGACGTGCGCGGATACAGCACCGGCGGCAGGTAATCCGGCAACGCATCGACCACGTCGTAGGCATCCAGAGTGCCCTGCATCACATCCAGGAATTCCTGGACCCGTTCGTCCGACATGTTCATGCCGAGTTCGGCGACAATCGCCTTCATCTGCGAAAGCGTGGGGCGCTGGACGGTCATGTAGGACATCCTTTCATGCAACGGTGCCGGGACGTGAGGCCTTTGGCTGGGTGTGACGGCGCCGGATCCGGCGGCTGCGGCCCTGTCGGGTGCCGCAGGCGGGGCCTTGCCGGGCATGGACGCCGGGATCGCTGCACGCACAGGCTTCGCGGTCTTGCCGCTGCCCGCACCCAGCCCGGTGAATTCCTCGATCAAGGCGGGATCGGCAGCTTCCGAGCCCGACACCTCGCCCATGATCTTGCCCTTCTGGATCAGCAGCACGCGATCCGAAAGCGCGGTGATGAAATCAAGGCTCTGTTCCACCAGCACGATGCTCAACGCTTCGCGGCGGTTCAGTTCCTTCAGCTTGTCGATGATCTCGTCGATGATCGACGGCTGGATGCCTTCGGTGGGTTCGTCCAGCAGGATCAGGTCCGGCTCGGACACAAGGCAGCGGGCCAGCGCGAGCAATTGCTGTTCGCCGCCCGACAGCGCGCCGCCGTCGCGTTCGAGCAGCCGTTCGAGCCGCGGGAAATCCGCCAGCACCCGGTCGATCGCGCTGTCCTCGTCCAGATCATGTTCGGCGATCCCCATGCGCAGGTTGTCGCGCACGCTCAGATTGGGGAAGATCCCGCGCCCCTGGGGCACGTACCCGATGCCGAGCTGCGCCCGCCCGGAAGACCCCAGCCGCCCGACATCCTGCCCATCGAAAAGGATCGAGCCGCCATGCGCGGGGATGATCCCCATCAGCGTTTTCAGCAGCGTCGACTTGCCCATCCCGTTGTGACCGAGGATGCCGAGGATCTCGCCATCGGTGACCGACAGGTCGATCCCGTGCAGCACCGGGACCCGTCCGTACCCCGAGCGCAGGCCCGAAACCTTCAGAAGCTCGCTCATGCCCGATGCCCCAGATAAACTTCGCGCGCGCGCTTGTCGGCGGAAATCGCCTCCATCGTGTCCTGCATCAGGATGCGCCCTTCATGAAACAGCGTCACGGTGCGCGAGATCATGCGGATGAACTGCATGTCATGCTCCACGACGATCAGCGCCGATGTCTTGTTGATCTCCTCGATCAGCTCGGCGGTTCTGTAGGTTTCCTCGTGGGTCATGCCTGCGGCCGGTTCGTCCAGCAGCACCAGCCACGGCTCGGCGGCGACGACCATGCCCAGCTCGACCCACTGGCGCTGACCATGGGCCAGTCGGCCCACAAGCGAACGCCGGATATCGCCCAGCTTCAGCCGCTCGATGGTCTCGGCCGTCAGCGTACGGGCGCGCGCATCGCCATGCCAGCGCCGGGCCGAGAGCCAGATGTTCTCTTCCGCGGTCAGCCCGTCGAAGACGTTGGGCACCTGCGTCTTGATGCCAACACCAAGGCTCGCGACCTCGAAAGGCTCGGCGCCGGTCATCTCCTGGCCGCGGATCAGAACCTCGCCGGAAGTGGGCCGCAACTGCCCGGTCAGGCATTTGAAGAAGGTCGACTTGCCGGCCCCGTTGGGCCCGATCAGGCAGCGCAGTTCCCGGTCGAACAGGGTGAAATCCACCTCGTCCACCGCCCGCACGCCACCGAAATGCATGCACAGGTCACGTGTCTCGACCACCACATCGCCACGTTGCCGGGTCATTGCGCGCCCTCCCCCCGGCTGCCGCGCCGCCGCCGCACCCGCCCGGGCGCCTTCTTGCGCCGCGCATTGGCCCAATCGATGATGGTGGGCGCCACGCCCTTGGGCACCAGCAGGACGAAGAAGATCAGGATGATGCCCAGCACGAGGTTGTTGTTCAGAACGCTCTGCCCGCCCAGTGCGGAAGTCAGGTAGAACAACGCGAAGGTCGCCCCGATGGGTCCGATCAGCGTGCCGCGCCCGCCCACGATGACCCAGATGATCGTCAGGGCCGCGTTGTAGAGGTTGAACACATCCGGCGTGATCCGCCCTACCCCGTTGCAGAACAACACGCCCCCGATCGCGGCGATGCCTGCGCCGATGGTGAAGATGCCCAGCTTGTAGAGGCGCGAGTCATAGCCCAGCAGTTCGGCGCGCAACTCGTTCTCGCGGATGGCCTGGCAGACGCGGCCGAACTTGGTGTTCACCAGCCAGCCCACGAAGACATAGCAGATGATCAGCGCCGCCATGGCGACATAGAAGACCTGTTCAGGGAACAGGAAGGAAGTCGGGTTCCACGGCAGGTTTATGGGCGGTGACGACACCCCGTTGAACCCGCCCAGAAGGGCGTTGCCGATCTTGTATTCCGGCCCCGACGTGCGCCGGATCAGGGAAAAGAAGATCAGCGTCACGGTCAGGGTGATCACGCCCAGGTAAACGTCCGACACGCGGCCGTAGAAGATGAAGTAACCCAGCGCGGCGGCGAAGGCCGAAGTGATCATCACCGCCATCACGATGGCCCAGGTCGAGCCTCCGAAATTGATGGCCGAGATCGTGTAGGCATAGGCCCCCAGACCGAAGAAGGCGACCTGCCCGAAACACAGGATGCCGCCATATCCCCAGATCAGCGCAAGGCTCAGCGCCAGCACCGCCAGGGCGATCGCCGTGGTCAGGTTGATGATGGTGAAAAGCTGCAGCACCTGTGGCGCGGCGAACATGAAGATGATGCCCAGCAGAGCATAGACGAAGGTCGGGCGCATCTGCCGCAAAATGCCGCTGTTCATAGCGATTTCCGGAAGAAACGGCCGGTGATCCCGCGCGGCATGAGACGCAGCAGGATGATGGCGGCCAGAAGAAGCGCGATCTCGCCGAACGTCGACCCCGCGATGAACGAGAAGATGCCGTTGAGCCCGCCCAGAAGAACCGATCCCGCAGTGGTTCCCGCAAGGATCGCCGAGCCGCCCGAGATCACGGTGATGAAAGCCTTGGCGATGTAGGTCGCCCCGATCGTGGGCAGCACGCCCGTCATGGGGGCCAGCAGGCCGCCCGCCAGACCCGACACCGCCGCCCCCAGACCGAAGGTGACCATGTAGATCCGGCTGGTCGACACCCCCAGCGCCGATGCCATCTCGGCGTTCTGCATCGTGCCGCGTGCCAGCAGGCCCAGCTTTGTATAGCGCAGGGTCAGCCAGACGGCGATCAGAAGGACGATGGTGACCAGGATCAGGAACAGTTCATACCCCGAGGCCGAATAGCTGCCGATCCTGATTACGCCAAGCGGCGGCGCGACCGTGGTTGCGGTCGAGGCCCCGAATATCGAGGTCACGAGCCCGACCATCAGCAGCGACAGGCCCCATGTGGCCAGCAAGGTGTCCACCATCCGTCCGTACAGCCAGCGGATCAGCAGACGTTCCACGATCACGCCGACGATGCCCACGACCAGCGGCGCCAGGATCAGCATGGCGACCCAGATATTGACCCCCGCATTCGTGGCCACGACGACCGTATAGCCGCCCAGCATCAGGAATTCGCCATGGGCGAGATTGATAACCCGCATCATGCCGAAGATGATCGCGAGACCGAGGCTGATCAGCGCAAGGTTGGCGATCACATAGATCAGCTGGAACAGGACGGCGACGACAAGATCCACGTAAGGCGCTCCGAAGAAAGGGGGGTCCGGCCTGATGGCCGGACCCGCATTGCGTCAGTCAATCCCGGCGGCAGCCAGACCGTTTTCGAACAGGAAGGTCGACTGGTTGGGATTGGCCACCAGGTCACAGACCAGCTGCGTGTCGGCAGG
>CAZNMV010000035.1:0-15740 GCA_964573835.1 uncultured Aestuariivita sp.
CGCCCTCATGAACCGCTTCTCGGTCCTCGGAACGGCCGAGATCATTCGCGTGGCCCGAGGCCGAAGAAGAAAGGGGGCATCAGGCCTCTGGCCTGAGTTGCGCCACAACGCCCATCAGATCAGTAATGTTCTGAGTTCCTGCAGCGGTTTGTCGGAATCTTTGCCCCAGCGCCACTTGCATTACTTGCGGTGTCAATCGGGGTTTATGCAGGCGACGTAATGACCCGCCGCCACCGCGTTGAGGGGTGGTATTACGTTGGCGCAGTCCGATATCGCGCGCGGACAACGTGTTCGGAAGACGCAGCCCGAAGGCGGGTCGATGGGCGAGGGGATATCGCCTTTGAGCAGCACCCGCTCGCGTCTGCGCCCGGGCTCGGGGATCGGCACCGCCGAAAGAAGCGCCTTGGTGTATGGATGCACCGGCGCGGTGTAAAGTTGCCGGGACGGCGCCACCTCCATGATCCGTCCAAGATACATGACGATGACGCGGTCGCAAATGTGCTCGACCACGGCAAGATCGTGGGCAATGAACAGCATTGTCAGGTCGAATTGGTGCTTGAGGTCGTCCAGGAGATTGATGACCTGTGCCTGGATCGAGACATCCAGCGCCGATACGGGTTCATCTGCGACAACGAATTCCGGGTCAACGGCCAGCGCCCGAGCGATCCCGATCCGTTGACGCTGGCCGCCGGAAAATTCGTGCGGAAAACGGTCGAGATAGTCGGCCGATAAGCCGACCTGTTCAAGCAGTTGCACGATCCGGTCTTCCCGATCCCCCGGCGTTCCAATCTTGTGCAGCGTAAGCGCATGTCCGATGAGCGTCCGGATTTTTTCACGTGGGTTCAGGCTTGCGTATGGATCTTGAAAGATGATCTGCATCCGCTTGCGGAACCGGCGCATATCCTGACGATCCAGCCCGGTGATGTCTGTCCCGTCAAAGCGGACCGTTCCAGATGTGGGCTCCTCCAGCCTGAGCAGCGTTCGTCCAACCGTAGTTTTGCCAGATCCGGACTCGCCCACCAGCCCCACGACCTCGCCGCGTGCGATCGCGAAGCTCACACCGTTCACGGCCTTCACCTGGTTCACGACACGGTTCAGAACGCCGCCCCGGATCGGGAAGAATTTGGTAAGATCCTCGACCTCCAGCAGATGGCGCTGCGCGGCAGCGGGGATCATCATCTCGACGGATTGCGGCATGGTCATGCGGGGACCCTTTCGGTGAGATCTATCTCGGCCGCCCGGATGCAGCGCACAGCATGCCCCGTTGAAACAGGAGCAAGCACCGGTTCACTTGCCCGGCAGGCATCGGTCGCGTGGGCGCAGCGCGGTGCGAAGCGGCAACCAGGGGGCAGTCGGGTCAGAGAGGGCACCTGCCCCGGGATGGTCGTGAGCCGCACCTTGCGCTCGGAGGCGCCGAGCCTTGGGATCGACCCCATAAGCCCGGCGGTGTAAGGCATCCGGGGGTGGGCGAAGATGTCGGCGACCGGCCCGGTCTCCACGGCCTGTGCGGCATACATCACAAGCACACGGTCGGCGACTTCCGCCACCACGCCAAGATCGTGGGTGATGAAGATGATGGCCATGCCCAGCTGACGCTGGAGGTCTTTCATCAACTCCAGGATTTGCGCCTGGATGGTCACGTCAAGCGCGGTTGTGGGTTCGTCCGCGATCAGCAGGGCAGGGCGGCAGGACAGCGCCATGGCAATCATCGCCCGCTGGCGCATCCCTCCTGACATCTGATGGGGATAACTTGCGGCACGCTTGCGCGGTTCGGGAATGCCCACCAGCGCCAGCATCTCGACAGCTCTTTCCAGACCCTTCGCGCGGCTCAAACCTTCATGACGGATCACCGTCTCGGAAATCTGGTCGCCGATGGTGTGAACAGGATTGAGCGAGGTCATCGGCTCCTGAAAAATCATGCCGATCTCCTTGCCGCGGATCGATCGCATTTCGCGCTCGGACAGGCTGGCAAGATCGCGGTCGCGGAACAGGACGCTGCCGCCGGTGATCTTGCCTGTCGCCGCCGGAAGCAGCCGCATGATCGAGAGCGAGGTCACCGATTTGCCCGACCCGCTTTCGCCCACGATGGCCAGCGTTTCACCGGGAAACACGTCGAAGCTCACACCGTCAACCGCCCGCACTTTGGCGCCACGGCCCAAAAGGAAGGTCGTCTGAAGGTCACGGACGGAAAGAAGCGGCTCGGTCATCGCGGGTCCTCCGGTTTGACGAAGCGCCCGATGCCGGGGGGCGCGGTGATGGCGGTGCCGTTCCAGACGGTCTCACCCCTCAGGATGGTGCGCAGGATGCGCCCCTTGTAGCGGCGCCCGTCGGTCAAGCGACTGATGGCGCGCGCGTTGGTCAGAAGTGTCGCCTGCGTGATGTGGGTTTCTTCCCCCATATCGACGATGATGATGTCGGCATCGGCCCCGGCCGCAAGCCGGCCCTTTGACGGAAGGCGAAAGCGGGTCGCTGCGTTACCCGCCAAAAGGGCCCAAGCCCGTTCCATGGGCAGCGTGCCCATTGCGACGGCGTCCAGCAAAGTTGGCACCAGCGTCTCCAGACCGGGATGGCCGGGCGGTGCCGTGAGAAAGTCGCCCTCCTTGGCCGCCTTTTCCTCGGGTGCAAATGCGGCGTGATCGGTGGTGACATGGGCCAGCGTGCCATCCGACAGCGCCTCCCACAGGGTCGTGCGGTCGATCTCGTGACGGATCGGCGGATTGATCCGGGCACAGACGCCAACGCGGGCCACATCCGCCTCGGTGAAAGAAAGGTAATGGGGACAGGTTTCGGCGCTGAAATCCGAGGTGCCTGCGAAACGACGCAAGACCTCGACCGTAAGCGCCGAGGTGACATGCGCGATATGGAGCCGCGCGCCCGCCACCATGTTCATGGCCAGAAGCGAGGCGACAGCCGCCGCCTCCGCTTCTGGTGGCCGGGCCAATCCATGTGTTGCCGCGCAGGAACGGTCGAGCGCTGCGGCGCGGGCTGTGGCATTGGCCACCAAGGCTTCATTTTCGGCATGAACGAACACCGTCAGCCCCGCTTTCGCGCCGAGCCTGAGCACCGTCATCTGTGCCTCTGTGTCGGGCCAGGCGAGCCCTGCGAATTCCCGGTCGCGGTCCGGGGGGGCGGCTGTCGTGAAGATCTTGAGCGCGATGGCCCCCGCATCACGAAGCGCGAAGAAGGCGGCTTCGGTCAGCTCGACCGGTGCCGCGAACATGCCGAAATCGGTCAGAGAGCGGGTGGCGAAATGGTCGCGACGCAGGGCCACCCTTTCGGGGGAATTGCAGCACGGGTCGGTGATCGGCATCTCGAAAAGGGTGGTGATGCCGCCCTTTGCCGCCGCGCCGGTCTCTGATTGCACGCTGCCGCGGTTCGGATAGGCAGGGCTGCGGATATGACAATGGATGTCTATGGCCCCGGGCAAAACATGGGCTCCGAAGGCATCGAGCGTTTCGCGCGCGTCGGGCTCGGATTCGGGCGGCAGGATCGCGACGATCCGGCCGTCTTGCACGGCGACGGTCCCGTCGCGCAAGCCGGTGGGCGTCAAGATCTGCCCGCCCCGGATGACCATGTCGAGGGTCATTTCAAGCCCAGTTCCGTCAAGGCCTGGGCGACGCCGTCCAGGTGGGTCAGGTGCATCGATGCATAGTTCGGTGCCAGCACAACCCCGTGCCCGCCCGCCCGGTAGGTGGCCATGACCGAGCGATAGGCGATGTCGGTGGTCATCTTTGCCGTGTCGGGTCGCGAGCGTGGCGCGTCTATGCCGATGCCCATGTAGACCTTCGCCTTGCCCTCCACCCCCCTGACCGCATCGGCACATTGGCCCGCCACATAGGTGTCGGGGTCCATGCCCGCGCCCACCAGTTGCTCCCACGGGGCCTCGTTCAGCCCCAGGATGCGGAAAAGCGCGGTCGTCGCCTCGCCAGGTTCAAAGTCGCGCAGGATCGTGTGTCGGAAAAAGCCAAGCTCCTTGGCCCAGACTTCGCCGGCCTGATGCTGGTAGGTGATGGGCTTGACGAAATCGGCATAGTTCGTCTGTTCGGCCCACGGCCATTGGGCACGCCGCAAAATGTTGAAATGGTTTCGGTTCCAGACATTCAGACCGAAGGGCATCTTGGGCTTGCACCATTTGACCAGACCGAAAAGTTCCCGGTCGAGGTCCTTGTTGCGCTCCAGCCAGAACTTCTCCCAGACCAGCATCTCGGGGTTGGCCAGCAGCGTCCGAACAAAGGTAATCAGCGCGCCATCGGCAAAGCTTTTTCCCGCCGCCGCCTCCTGCATGAAATCATACATCGCCAGACAGGCGCGGCGGCAGGCCTCCACATCGATGCCGCGCGCCTGCGCCTCGGCTCGCGATGATGCCGAAAAGTCGCCGGGGCAGCCGCCCTGGATCAGAGTGTCGAGCGGTGAGTTCCTTTCGTTGCACCACATCAACCCGTCGATGTCATGGGTGCGCACCTGATCCTCGATCATCGAGTGGATCCACGTCCGGTAGCCGGGGTTCGAGGTGCTGGGCTCGCCCGAAAGCCGCCCCAGCGCGTCCACCTCCATCGCCTGCGGCAGGGTGGGGATCTCCACCGCCGCCGCCGACCCGTGGCCCGCGTATTTGAAGAAGGGCTCCATCAGTTCGACATAGACCTTCATCCCCCGCGCATGCGCGGCGGGCACGACCATCTTCAGGATGTCCTTGCCCGCGAATTCAGGATCGCGCGAACGGTAGTCGGCCATGAAGGTGTCGCGGTAGAAGCGCGGATCGGGCTCGAAATAGGCGCCACCCCGCATCTGGTAGGGTTCGGGCACGCCATGGTCAGGCCAGCCGTCCAGCGCGTGGCTGATCGACCGCCCGGATTTCAGCCCAAGCCACGACACCGTGCCTAGCATCAGAACATTGACGCCCACCCGGTGCTGAAGCGTGTCCAGCACCGCTTCCACCCCTTCGTCGACAAAGGAGATCGGGCTCAGCTGGATGCCAACGAATTTATCGGCGGGATCCGGGCGGTTCATGCGGCGGCCCTCGCGGCTTTGGCAAAGGCCGCGATCCGTTCCATCGCCACCTTGATCCGCTCCATCGGCTGGAGATAGCTGATCCGGATGTAGTCGGTGCTGTCATCCCCGAACATGGTGCCGGGAAAGACCATCACGCCCGTCTCCTTAAGGAGCCTTTCGCAAAACTCCGGCGCGGCAAGGCCAGATGACGAGACGTTTGTGTAAATGTAGAAAGCCCCGCCCGGATGGCCGTAGGTAAAGCCCGCGTCCGTCAACGCAGGCATCAGCCAGGCGCGCCGTTCGGCATATTCGTCGAGCATCGCCTGAAGCGCGTCCTGCGGGCCGGTCAAGGCGGCAAGCGCCGCGTGCTGGCTGATGGTGCAGGTGTTGATCGACAGGGTATGGCGCGGCTCGGTAACCTTCGTGACGAAGTCGACCGGCGCAGCCAGGTAGCCCACCCGCCACCCGGTCATCGCATATGTCTTGGAAAAGCCGTTCAGCGTGATCGTGCGCTCTTTCATCCCCGGCAGCGTCGCGATCGAAAGATGCTCGTTGGGCGCATAGAGCATCCGGGCATAGATTTCGTCGGCGATGATCAGGATGTCATGGCGCAGCGCGATCTCGGCAATGGCGCGGATCGCGGCGGGCGGGGTCACCGCCCCGGTCGGGTTGTTGGGTGAGACGAGCACGAACATCCGCGTGCGCGGGGTGATGCGCTTCTCGATCTCGGCCGGGTCGAGGGCGAAATCATTCGCCTCGAAGGTTGGCACCGGAACCGGAACGCCACCGCACAGATGCACGGCATTGTCATAGGTCGTGAACCGAGGCGAGGTGATCAGCACCTCGTCGCCGGGTGCCACCAGCGCCAACATCGTCAGCATGATCGATTCCTGCACGCCCGCTGTCACGACGATCTCATCCGCCGTATAGTCGAGCCCGCAGGATGCCTTGAGGTCCGCAGCGATGGCCCGGCGAAGTTCGGGCAGGCCGGTGGGGCCTGTATAGTGATGCGCATTGGCATCGAGTGCAGCTTTCGCGGCCTCAACGATGTGGCGCGGCGTGTGGAAATCCGGGTCGCCCCGGCCAAGCGCGATCACATCCGTCATGCCCGCGGCGATGCCCAGCATGCGGGTGCGAAAACTGCCGTCCTCCTCGACGATCCGAGAGGAGAGGCGCTGTGTGAGAAGGCTCATCCGTGCATCCTCTTGCCTGCAACATAGGTCATCTTGACGTGGTCGAGTGCGAACAGGTCGTGGTCGGGCTTGCCATCAACCACGATCAGGTCGGCGGCCTTGCCCACTTCGAGCGTGCCGATGAGGTGATCCATCTTGGAGACGCGCGCGGCGCGGATCGTGATCGAGGCCAGCGCGTCCATGTTGTCCTTGCAGACGCCCACCTTGACCATATGGGCAAGCTCGGGCGCCACTACGTCATGCTCCACGGCCGGGGACCCGGCGTCGGTGCCGAACACGATCGGCACGCCGCGTTCGGCCGCTTTTTTCAACCCGGCATAGCGCGACGGGTCGGCAACGGCCTTGATCCGTTCCTCGATCTTCCATTCCGGGATGCCGAAGCGGCGGGCGATGTCGGGTTGGGATTGCTGCACCAGAGGTGCAAAGGTCGTGACGATGGGAAGCCCCTTTTCCAGCAGCAGGTCGATTGTGCCGTCCGACATGCTCCCGCCATGCTCGATGCAATCCACCCCCGCCGCCGCAACGCGTGCGATGCAGGCGTCATAGGTGGCATGCGCCGTGACGGGCAGGCGGTTGCGATGCGCCTCATCGATCACCGCGTGCAATTCCTCGTCGGTGAATTCCAGCGTGTCATGGCAGGCCATGATCTTGATCAGGTCCGCGCCGCCCTGGTCCTGTTCGCGCTCGGCGCGGCGCATCTCGTCGGCACCCGATGCCTCGCGGCACACCCAATAGGTATGGCCGCCCGTCTGGATGATCGCGTTGCCGCAAACCTTCAGGCGGGGTCCGGGAAAGATGCCCTGTTCCACGGCCTGCTTGGAATAGAGGTTCATGTCGTGAAAGCCCAGATCGCGAACCATCGTGATCCCGGCGCGCAAGGACTTCAGCATGTTGCCGGCGGCCTTGAAGGCCGAGATGGGTTTGGGATCATCCATGGACTGGCGCGCAAGGTCGTGAATTCCGTCCCAATTCAGATGGGCGTGGCTGTTGATGAGCCCCGGCATGATCGTGCCGCCGGTTTCTGTCACGGCACCCTTGGGCATGTCCGTGCGCGCGCCGAGCGCCATGATCTTACCTCCGGCGATCTGGACAAAGCCGTCCTCGATCACCTGGCCTGCCATGGTCAGGATGCGGCCCGTCAGGATACGCTCCTCCAAAGGCAGGTCGAACATCGGCTTGGTTATCTTCTGGTAACGCCAGGCGGCTGGTTCGGGCATCTCGAGCTCCTCAGATGGAAAGGACGCGGGCAGGTATCGGGTGGTCAGACTGAAAGCGGCTGGCCGTCAGCACGCCGCCATCGGTGAGGATCAGCGTCTCGATGTTGCGCCAGCCGTCGATCCCCGCTCGGTAGACGCCGGGTTCGCAGGAGAACACCATGCCGGGGGCGGCCGGCGTCGGGTCGCCCGGCGAGAGCCAGGGCGCCTCGTGCCCTTCGATCCCCATGCCATGGCCGATGCGGTGGCGGATCGCGTCTCCCAGACCTGCAGCGCGGATCGGGGCGAGGGCGCGTGCGTTCACCTGCTCGCAGGGCGCGCGGGCGGCGAGCGCGGCGATGCACGCAGCGTTCGCATCCTCTATCGCTTGCATGACGCGGGCCTGTTCGGCGGTGATTTCACCCACCACCAGGGTCACGCCGCTCTCAGAGTGATAGCCGCCCACATGGCAGCCGATGCCGGCGATGACGGTTTCGCCGGCCCGCGGTATGCGGGGCAGGACGGTGCCGTGGGGCAGGGCGGCGCGGGGACCGGAATGAACGGATGCGGTGATGCCCACCTTGGTGCCGGAGAAAGCCGCCCCATGATCGCGGGCCAGCGCCGCGCGGGCATGGCCTGTTGCATCAGCCATCAGGTCAAGCTCGGTCGCGCCGTGCGCGATCATGTCGCCACCCACGGCGAACAGACGTTCCAACACCATGTCGGCATAGCGCGCGGCCTCGCGGATGAGCGCTAGCTCCTCAGGATGCTTGACCACCCGCTCAGGCAGGCAATGGTCCGCCAGGTCCAGGAGCGTCAGATCGGCCTTGAGATGCGCAAACAAACGCGCCTCCAGGGCATCCACACCCAGCCGACGGCTGCGGGTTTCGCGCACCATCCAAACCACGGGCGGCACCTCGCCGGGATACTCCGGATAGGTCGCCACCTTTACACCCGGCACGCTCTGGGCGTTTTCCAGTTCCAGATGTGGGACCATCAGGACCGGCTCGCCCTCCACCGGCAGCCAGAGCCCCATGGGGCGTTCGTTGACCGAGAACATCCAGCCCGTCGCATAGGCCAGATTTCCGGGTGCAAGCACAAGCAACCCGTCCAGCCCGGCGGCTTGCGCCCGCGCGCGCAGGCGGTCGCGGACCATGGCACGGAAGCTTGCTGGAAGGGGGCCAAGGCTCACAGCTGCACATCCGCCCAGGGGCCGACAACGGCGATATCTTCGGTGATCCCAAGCTCGCCCCTCAGTGCCTGAAGGTCGGCCAGCACGCCATCTTCCAACGGCACGCCCGCCTTTGACTTGCGCGCGGCGCGGCGCGCTTCCTGTTCGCCGGGGATCAGGATCTCGGTGAAGCCGGGGCGCAGCGCGCGCGACTTCATCATGCCTGCGAATTCGTCCATCCGGGCGCGGAACAGGTCGAGCCCCATGAACCACTCGATGTCCAGCGCCGTCAGCGTATGCGAGACGTCCAGTTTTGCGGGGTCGGCATAGGGTGTGAGGCCGAAGCCCCCGCCGCCGATCACGCCGGTCATCACATCGGTCATGAAGGCGAGGCCGTAGCCCTTGTACTGCCCGATCCCCAGAAGCGCCCCCGCCATCGCGGCGGAGGGGTCGTCGGTCTCGTGTCCCTCGGGCGTCAGCGCCCAGTCGAGCGGCATGGGCCGCCCTTCGCGGGCGTGCCATTGCATCATGCCTTTGCCCGCGGTCGTAAGCGCGATGTCGAGAACGGCATGAAAGCCCAGGCCCGTGGGGGCGGCAATGCCCCAGGGGTTCGTGCCCGTGGCCCCCTCGCGGCCGCCCCATGGCGCCATCTCGGGGCCGGCGTTGGTGTAGCTGATCCCGATGCAGCCCGCGTCCGCCGCCTGACAGGCATGCACGGCCGATGAGCCATAGTGGGTGGATCCGCGCACCACCACCTGACCGATCCCGCAGACCTTGGCCTTGTCGATGGCAAGCCGCATCGCCCGGCTTGCTGCGACGGTGCCGATGCCATTGTGCGCATCGACAAGGGCCAGTGCGGGGCTTTCCTTAACCACCGTCCACGCGGCGGCGGGATCGACCTGCCGCGCCTCGATCCGGTCCTTGTAGCGGCGCAGGCGCTTCACGCCCTGACCGTGGCCGGGGTGAAAGCGGAGTTCCGAGAACACCAGCGCCTCGGCGAAGGTCTGCGCGTCCTCACGCCGCAACCCAAGCGCGCGAAAGGCTGCGGCCATGAAGGACAGAAGGCTGTCTTTCGTGACGCTCGTCATCGCGATGGCAGTCATGGGGCGACCGCCAGAAGATCGGCGATGTTTGCGCCCGGATCGGCATAGGCCCCAAGCTCGCCCCCCGGAGCGGTCATGATCAGCGCGATGCCCGGCCCGTAGCCCGCGCGCGGCCCGTCTGTGGCGCAGACCACGCCGATGGCCATCGCGCCGCGCAGGTAGCCGTGGTTCATCCGGCTGTCGGTGTCTTCCAGCGCCACGATGTCTCCCAGCCGCAGCCGGTCGAGACCCAGCCGCGCCACCAAGTCGCGATCGGTTGTCTGAAGATGGATCGACCCGCCCTCTGACGTCAGCCCCAGCCCCGCGCCGATCAGGTGCGGGGGAATGCTGGCCGCCACGCCCACCTCGAGCCGCCCCTTCGCCTCGCGCAGGGGCATCTTGGCCAAAAGCGCGGGCGACAGGCCCTTGAGACGGACGGCCGGATGGTCGGACAGCGCCATGCCCACGCCTTCGGCCCGGATCACGATCTGGTCGCCAACGGCCATCCTGGTGCGGTCCGCCTTCGGGAAATGGCAGATCACCTGTTCCGAAAACCGGCCTGACTTGCCCGTGACCACGCCCACCGACCCCGCCGCCGCGCCGGTCATCACCCGTGCGGTGTTGCCCAGGCACGCATAGACATTCAGCCCCCGGTTTTTCATGTCGTCCGCCTGTCGGATCGAGATGCCGGGGTGGATGCAGTCGGCCGCCCAACCAAAGGCGGCGTCACCCACGCTGACATTGTAGACGATGCCGCCATAGGTCGGGAGCAGGAAGGGTGTGCCGTCAGCGGCAAGCCGATAGGGCTCGGCTGGCAGACCCGGAAAGCCCGGATGCGCGATATGACCCGCGACAGAGACCGCGACGAGGTCGGTTGCGTTCGTGGAAAGCATCAGGCGTCCCCCCGGATATTCAGCGTTTGGGCGATGTTCGCGCCCGTATCGACGGTAAAGCCCAGCTTCTCGGCCGGGCCGGTGATCAGCGTCAGGATGCCGGGGCCATGCCCGGTCATGATCGAATCGCCGTGGATGCACAGGCAGATCGCGACCCAGCCAGGCCGGAAGGACCGTCCGAAGCGGTGATCCACGTCACGGATCGCGATCAAATCGCCAAGCCGCATCTGATCGATGCCCAGATCCGCCATCAGCGCCCGGTCCCCCGACATCAGATCCTGGTCCACGAATTCGGCGTTGAGTTCAGCCCCCGAGCCCATGATCCGTGCGGGCAGTTCCATCGCCACCGGGCAGATCACCTGCCCGTTTTCCTCGATCAACCCATAGGCGCGTGCCAGGGCGGGCGAGGTTTTCTTGAACTCGAGCATGGGATAGGCCGGCAGGCGGATGCCCCGGCCTATGGCGTTGATCTGAACCGTGTCACCGATCGTCATGCGCTCAAGCACATCGGCGTCGAAATCCACAAGGATCCGCGCGTGCTCTCCCGTCACGATCCCCTTTGCTCCGCGCGCCAACCCGGAAACCACGGTCGCCTCGTTGCCGATGCAGGTGAGGTAGTGCAGCGCAAAATCGGATTTCTCATCCGCATTGGCGATGGAGACGCCGGGTTCCACATGGTCGCCCGCCCAGCCAAAGGCGCGGTCGCCGACGCGGGCGTTGTAGGTAATTCCATACATGCCGGGCAGCACATCCGCCCGCCCGTCGGGCCAGTGGGCATATCCATTGGGGCGCATGGCGGGTTGGCTGACCTGTCCTGTCACGGCCATTTCCACCAGCCCGCCAATTTCGAAGGCGAGGTCGCTCATTCCATCCGCTCCCTGTCGCGGTGTCTTCGTTTTACGGCTGCTGATCACATTCGGGCGCTTGACAGCCGCAACGTGAGGGAAGATATAGACAGTAAGTCGATTGTCGACAATATGTAAAATACAGTCGCCAAAGTGCCGGCGCTGCAACAGGGAAGGGCGAGGCGGATATGAGCTATGCAGCACTTTTGGCCCGCATGGGGCAGGTCAACGACGTGCTGAACGCCAAGTCCTTGCTGGCTTGGGATGCGCGCACCAAGATGCCGCCCGGTGGGGCCGAGACGCGCGCCAAGCAGATCGCGACGCTGTCGGTCATGGCGCGCGACATGGTCGTGGCCGATGAGACGCGCCGCTTGCTCGAGTCCGCCGAGGCCGAGGTTCAGCACCATGGTCTCGATAGTGTCGAGCGGACAATCTGCGGCCAGGTGCGCGAGGCTGTGGAGTATCACCACCGCATCCCGGCGGACTTGGTCCAGGCGCGGGCAGAACTGGGATCGATCGGACAAGACATATGGGCACGGGCGCGTGCCGATAGCGATTTCGCCGCCTTTGCGCCGCATCTGGAAAAGACGGTCGCCCTCAACCGCGAGATGGCCGAGCATATCGGTTATGAGAGCCACCCCTATGACGCGCTCATGCACCGCTTTGAACCGGGCGAGACCGTGGCGACGCTGACACCGCTTTTTGCCCGTTTGCGCGAGGCGATGCTGCCGCTTTTGCGCGCCATTGCGCAGCGTCCGGCGCCGCGCATCGACTTTCTCGAGCGCGCCTATCCCGCCGAGGCGCAACTTGCCTTTGGTCGTCAGATGGCCGAGCGCGTCGGATACGATCTGGAGCGGGGGCGGCTTGACACGACCGTTCACCCCTTTGAGGTCAGTTTCACCCGGCAAGACGTTCGCATCACCACCCGCGTGACAGAAAACTGGATGCCCGCTTGCCTGTTCGGATCACTCCACGAGGCGGGCCATGCCTTGTATGAGCAGAATGTGAACCCGGCCTACACCCGCACGCCACTGGCCACCGATCTCATCGGGCTTTACGCGGTGGGGGGGGTCAGTTTCGGCGCGCATGAAAGCCAGTCGCGGCTGTTTGAAAACCACGTGGGCCGCAGTCGCGAATTCTGGGAACTCAACTTTCCCAATGTGCGCGATGTCTTTCCCGAGCAACTTAAGGACGTTGACGCGGAAATGTTTTGGCGCGCCATCAATCGCGTCGAACCGGGGTTCATTCGGGTCGAGGCCGATGAGCTGACCTATGATTTCCACATCATGCTGCGGGTGGATCTTGAAGCCGCGCTTGTGGACGGTTCGCTTGCCGTAAAGGACCTGCCCGAGGCGTGGAATGCGAAGATCAAGGAGTATCTTGGTCTCGATGTGCCCAACGACCGCATGGGGGTGTTGCAGGATGTGCACTGGTCGTCGGGCCAGATCGGGACCTTTTGCAACTATACGATCGGAAATGTCATGGCGGGGCAGCTTTACGAGACCGCCGTAAGGCACAGCGCCATCGCGGACGGCTTGGCCCAGGCAGATTACGCCCCGTTGCGTGACTGGATGGTCGCGCATGTCCACACCCACGGGCGTCGCTACACCCGCGACGAACTGCTCGTGCGCGCCACGGGCCGCACGCTCGACCCTGAGCCCTATATCGCCCACCTCACCGCAAAATACTCCGAGATTTATGGGTTGCCAGATGCCGCATGACATGACCGCCCGCCTCGCCCGCCGGGTAAAGCTCAAGGATGCCCATATCATCACCCGCATGGCGGATATCGCCGAAGGGCTGAGCGATGTGATCAAGCTGGGCCGGGGCGACCCCGACCTTGATACGCCGCCCCATATCGTGGCGGCGGGGCAGCAGGCGCTGGCCGATGGGGCCACGCATTACACGCACCCTTTGGGCATCCCCGCTCTGCGTCAGGCCATCGCCGACAACATCCGCGCTTATGGAGGTGCGGATTACGCCCCCGAGAACATCGTCGTGACGCCGGGCGGGCAGCAGGCGATGTTCGTGATCGCGTTGGGCCTCTTGGACCCGGGCGACGAGATCCTTGTGCCCTGTCCGGGCTACAACCCCTATCATCAGGCGGCGGAGCTGTCAGAGGCCAATGTGGTCAGCATCCGCACCACGATCGAGACGAACTTTACCCTGACGGCCGAGATGGTGCGCGCCCATATCACGCCACGATCCAAGATCCTTGTCCTGATCAACCCCAACAACCCCACCGGCACCGTGACGCCCCCCGCCGAGGTCGCGCGCATCGCCGAGGTGGCGCGCGAGCACGATCTGATCGTGATCTCCGATGAAATCTATGCCCGCCTCACCTTTGGCAATCACACGGTCCAGCCTGTCGCGGCGCTTCCGGGGATGTTCGAGCGCACCATCACGCTCTCGGGCCTGTCCAAGGCCTATGCCATGACCGGCTGGCGCGTTGGCTATTTTGCCGGTCCGCCCAGCCTGATCCCGGCATTGGCCGAGATCAACCACGCATTTGCCATCTCGACCGCCGCCGTCAGCCAGCATGCAGCACTTGCCGCGCTGTCGGGTCCGCAGGATTGCGTCGAGGAGATGCGCCAGACCTATGATGCAAGGCGTCGGGTGCTGTGTGACGGGCTGGCGAGCCTCGGAATCCCGCACGCCGATCCGCAGGGGGCTTTCTACGTCTATGCGGATGTTTCGGTGACTGGCCTTCCCGCCAGCACCTTCTGCGAGCGTCTTTTGCGCGAGGCGCGCGTGCTGGCCTATCCGGGCACGATCTACGGCGACTACGTGGACGCCTATGTCCGCCTGTCGCTGACCCAGCCCGTCGCCCGCATCGAAGAAGCCATTGCCCGGATGCGGCCACTCGTGGCCGCGATCCGCGCCGAACAGCAGCAAGCCTGAGGGACCACGCCGATGAAATCCGACAATCCGAACGTCAAGGGAATCAAGCACATGGCCTTTGCCGTGCGCGATGCGGAAAAGGCGCTCGATGCCTATGCCCGGTTCCTCCATGTCCCCTCCGACACCAAGATGGAGATCTTCCCGAAATCCAAGAACAAGGTCGCGCTCTTCTATCTGGGCGGCATCGAGTACCAGCTGTGCGAAAGCCAGGATCCGCAGGGCCGCTTTGCCAAGTGGATCGACGAACGCGGCGCCGAGGGGCTGCACCACATCTGTTACGAGGTCGATGACATCGACGCGGCGCTCGAGCATGCCAAGGCGCAGGGTGCCGAGATCCGCATCTGCCAGGCCTGCCAGAAATACGGCTCGCACCCGCACCCCGAGGGCTGGGTCGCCTTCCTCGACAACGAGGCGGGGGGGATCGAGATCGAGTTCATGCAGGTCTACACGCCCGAACAACTCAAAGAATACGAAGCGTTCAAGGGGATCTGAGATGGCAACCGTCACTGTCGGCACCGCCTCCGCCGCGCCGGGCACCATTGCCAAGGGCGTCATCCCCGTCACCACGCTTGGGAGCGGCACGCCGCTTTCCATTCCCGTGGCCGTGATCAACGGTGCCAAGCCGGGGCGCGTGTTCTGGGTCAATGGTGCCATCCATGGTGACGAGCCCGAAGGCCCGCTAGCCTGTCAGATCGCGCTGCGCGAGGTGGACCCGGCCAAGCTCAGCGGCACATTGGTGCTGTGTCCCGTCGTGAACCCGCCCGCCTTCGAGGCGGCGCAGCGGGGCAACCCGCTCGACACCTTCAGCTACGACATGAACCGGATCTATCCGGGGCGCGCGAACGGTTATCTCTCCGAACGCCTCGCCGCTGCGCATTCCGCCGCGATGGGGCCGGTGGCCGACATCGAGATATCGATCCACTCTGGGGGTGCCCATAGCTTTCTTGATAAATCGATCTTCGTGGATGAACGCCCCGAAAGCGTGGAACTGGCGACTGCGATGGGCCCCGGGTGGGGCTGCATCATGTCGAACTTCAACCCCAAGGGCAGCCCGATGGCCTACCTCAAGGATCTGGGCAAGGTCGGCATCACCGTCGAACTGGGGGGGCGGTCCGCAACCTCGCCCGAGGGCTTTGCCCGCGTCGGTCGGGAATTGGCCGACTCGATCCTCAACATCCTGCGCCACTACGGGATGTATCCGGGCGAGGCGCAGTATCCGAGCCCCCGCTACAAGGGCGAGCAGGAGGCGCTGCTGGCCCCGGCGTCAGGCATCTACATCCCCGAGCCGGGCGTGAAGTTCCTCACCATGATGAAGAAGGGCGATCCCATCGCGCGGATCGTAGACATCTGGGGCGACACGCTGGCCGCGCTCGACGCACCCGCTGACGGCATGATCTTCGGCCTGCGGGCGCTGCCCAATGTGCAGACCGGCGATTGGTGCTGCTTTTACCACAAGGTAGCGGGGATGCGCGA
>CAZNMV010000036.1:0-15436 GCA_964573835.1 uncultured Aestuariivita sp.
GAAGGCGCGCTCTGGCTCGAAAGCTATCTCGCGCGCTACCCCCATACGGTGCTGGTGATCAGCCATGACCGCGGCCTTCTGAACCGCGCGGTCGGCGCGATCCTGCACCTCGAAGACCGCAAGCTCACGCTCTATCAGGGCGGCTACGACACCTTTGCCCGCGCGCGCGCCGACAAGCTGGCGCTGGCCGAGGCCGAGACGAAGAAGCAGGAAGCGCGGCGCGCGCATCTGCAATCCTATGTGGACCGCTTCCGCTACAAGGCCGACAAGGCGCGTCAGGCGCAGTCGCGCATCAAGGCGCTGGCGCGGATGCAGCCGATCACCTCGCCGCAAGAGGCGGCGCTGCGCGCCTTCAGCTTCCCCGAACCGGAACAGCTGTCGCCGCCTATCGTGGCGCTGGACGGCGCGGCAGTGGGCTATGGCGACCGCACCGTTCTGTCGCGGCTGTCGCTGCGCATCGACCAGGACGACCGCATCGCGCTTCTGGGGCGCAACGGCGAAGGCAAGTCGACGCTGTCGAAGCTGCTGGCGGGGCGGCTGATCCGGTCCGAAGGCCGCCTGACCACATCGTCGAAGCTGCGCGTGGGCTATTTCGCGCAGCACCAGGTCGACGAATTGCGGGTGGAGGAAACCCCGATCGACCACCTGCGCCGCCTGCGCCCCGGTGAGACACCCGCGAAGCTGCGCGCGCGGCTTGCGGGGTTCGGCCTGACCGCCGATCAGGCGGACATGAAGGTGGGCAAGTTGTCGGGCGGGCAGAAGGCGCGCCTGTCTCTGCTGATCGCCACCATCGACGCGCCGCACATGCTGATCCTGGACGAACCCACAAACCATCTCGACATCGAAAGCCGCGAGGCGCTGGTCGAAGCGCTTACCGCCTATACCGGCGCGGTGATCCTTGTCAGCCACGACATGCACCTGCTGGAACTGGTGGCCGACCGGCTCTGGCTGGTGAAGGACGGCGCGGTCACGCAATATGACGACGATCTCGACACCTACCGCGCCAGCCTGCTGGGCGGCGCGGATGGGGGCGCAGCGGGGCGGGGCGGGAAGTCGAAGAAGGCCCCGCGCGCCGATCTGGCGGCCCTGCGCAGCGATCTGCGCCGCTGCGAGGAACGGCTCGAGAAACTGGCCGACATGCATGCAAAACTGCAAAAACGGCTGGCCGACCCGACGCTCTACGAAGATGCGCGACAGGCCGAGCTGGACCAGTGGACGGCCAAGTTCGCGGAAATCCAGGACGGCATCGCGCGGGCGGAAACGCTCTGGATGAAGGCGCAGGAACGGTTGGACGCCGCGCTGTCGGCCTGACCCCTGCCCTTTCGCGCCGGTTATCCTATATTGAGCGGAAGGTGAGCGGGAGATTGCGCAAATGAGCGATCTGCAATTGGGCCATCTGGCCTATCTGGTGCTGCTGGGCGCCGTGGTGGTCTATGCTTTCGTCCAGCACCGGCAGGGGCTCAACCGCACGCTGCAGCAGGCCGCGCTCTGGGGGCTGATCTTTCTGGGTGCCATCGCGGCCTATGGCATGTGGGGCGACATCCGGCAGATCGTGACCCCCCGTCAGGCCGTCTTCAGCGAAGAGGGCCGCGTGGTCGTCCCCCGGTCGCGCGACGGGCATTATCACCTGATACTGGACGTGAACGGGACGGCGGTGGAGTTCGTGGTCGATACCGGCGCCTCGGGTGTGGTTCTCAGCCGCCGCGACGCCGACCGTATCGGGCTTGATCCTGCGAACCTTGTCTATGTCGGCCGCGCGATGACCGCCAACGGCGAGGTGCGCACCGCGCCCGTGCGGCTCGATTCCATGGCTTTGGGCGGAATCGTCGACCGCAACATCCCGGCTTGGGTCAATGAAGGCGCGCTCGACACCTCTTTGCTCGGCATGGCCTATCTGCAGGGCTGGACAAGGATCGAGATCGCCCGGGACGAGTTGATCCTGACACGCTGACAACCCGGCGTCTTGCCTGCGTTACTGGCGGTCTTTGCGTATTTGGAACGAGAAGAAGCAGGTCAGCTTTCGGCCTTCTTCTGCCAGCGTCCGCTGTCTTCCGACCAGTATTGCGCGGCGCAGCCTGCCGCGGTCAGCGCCTTCCACTGGCCGCGCGCCACGCTCAGGGCGGCGTCGTCGTTGCCGTCGAAAAGGATGCAGGTGCGTTCCAGCCGCTGCACCTCGTCGGGGGTGACCTCGGCGCCGTCCACCGCCATCAGGCAGGCGGCGTCATTGGCCGCCACGCGGTCGGTCGTCAGCAAGATCGGCTGCAGCGCGTCATGGGGGCCACCGGCCAGACCATGCGGCAGGAACTCCTCCTCGGCCCCTAGCCAGAGCCGCTCGTCGAGCCAAGCCAGCTGGGACGCATCGCGCCCGCGAACCACCACGCGCCAGCCCGCCTCGCGCGCCTTGATCAGAAGCGCAGGCAGCGTCGCGTCAAGCGGGCGGCGCGTGAGGTGATAGAAATAGGCCGCGCCCATCAGCGCGTCTCGTATTTGTCCGCGATCAGCCGGTTCAGCGCCAGCACGCCCCATCCCGTCGCGCCCTTGGGCGCATAGCGCGTGTCCGAGGAGACCGAGGCCACGCCCGCGATGTCGAGATGGATCCAGGGCATGTCGTCCTTCACGAAGCGCTTGAGGAACTGCGCTGCGGTGATCGATCCGCCGGCACGGCCGCCCACGTTCTTCATGTCGGCGATGCGCGATTTCAGCAGATCGTCATAGGCCTGGCCCAGCGGCATGCGCCATGCGCCTTCGTCCTCGGACTTCGCCGCGCCGAGGAAGGCGTCACAGAAGGCGTCGTCGTTGGAAAAGACGCCCGCGTTTTCATGGCCCAGCCCGATGATGATCGCGCCCGTCAGGGTGGCGAGGTCGATCATGCCTGCGGGCTTGAAGCGCTCCTGCGCGTACCACATGACGTCGCACAGGACGAGGCGGCCTTCGGCGTCGGTGTTGATGATCTCGACCGTGTCGCCCTTCATCGATTTCACCACGTCGCCCGGCCGCGTCGCCGTGCCCGAGGGCATGTTCTCCACCAGCCCCACAAGGCCCACGACATTGGCACGTGCCTTGCGCAGCGCAAGCGCGCGCATGACCCCCGCGACGACGGCGCCGCCGCCCATGTCCATGGTCATGTCTTCCATCCCCGCCGCGGGCTTGATCGAGATGCCGCCGGTGTCGAAGACGACCCCCTTGCCCACCAGCGCCAGCGGTGCGGCGTCGGTCTCGCCGCCCTCCCAGCGCATGATGACGACCTTCGAGGGGCTGGCCGACCCCTGCCCGACGCTGAGGAGCGTGCGCATGCCAAGTTCTGCCAGGCGGTCCTCCTCGAGCACCTCGACCTTCAGGCCGAGCGCGGTCATCGCCGCGAGACGGTCGGCGAATTCGGTGGTGGTGAGCACGTTGGCCGGTTCGTTCACCAGATCGCGCGTGAAGACGACGCCTTCGGCCAGTGCCATCTGCAGAGCGACCGCTGCGCGCAGGTCATCGACCGCGTCATGGGCGAGCGTGACCGCCCCCCGCGCGGTTTCGTCCGCGGCGGGCGTTCTGTGCGCGTCGAAATTGTAGTCGCGCAAGGCCAGCCCAAGGGCCAGCGCATCGGTCTGCGTCCGGGCGCCGGCGCAGACCAGAAGCGCCGCGCGCCCCTTGGCGCGCGCCAGCGCCACGCCCGTCTTGCGGGCAAGGATCGCATCGGGTCGGTTCGGCAGCACCGCGACATGCAGCGCTTCGGCAGCAAGCCCCGCAGGATAGGCGAAGGACGTCACGCTGCCCGGCTTGGCCTTGGCGAAGGCCTCCGATCCGATCCAGCGTTTGACTGCGCCGCGCGACAGTCTGTCGGCGCGCCGCGCGCAGGCATCCATCCGGCCTTCGGGGGTGACGAAGACGGCGACATGGCCCCCGGCCCCGTCGATGGCTGCCGGGTCGGTGGAAGCGAAGGCGAATTCGGTCAGGCGGGTCATGCGGCGTCTCCCATATCTGGTGGGTCAGAGGTAACGCGACCGCCGCCCCTTGACCAGATAGCAGTTTCGCGGGCGCCAGGATTGTTCTAGAAGAGGCATCAGGTAACAGGGCACAAGGCCTGGGGGTCAACGCGTGTCGCGATACGACAGATATGTTCTGTCGCAGCTTCTGTGGCTGTTCGGGTTCTTCGCGCTGATTCTGGTCGGCGTGTTCTGGATCAATCGCGCGGTCACGCTGTTCGACCGGCTGATCGCCGATGGTCAGTCTGCGATGGTCTTTCTCGAATTCAGCGCGCTCAGCCTGCCCAACCTGATCCGGATCGTGCTGCCCATCGCCGCCTTCGCCGCCTCGGTCTATGTCACCAACCGCCTCACCAGCGAAAGCGAGCTGACCATCATGCGCGCGACAGGGTGCAGCCCCTGGCGCATGGCCCGGCCCTTTGCAGTGTTCGGCCTGATCGCGGCAGCGATGATGAGCGTACTGACCCATGTGCTCTTGCCCGCCTCGATCGACCAGCTGGCGCAGCGCGAGGCGGAAGTATCGCGGGACACGACCGCACGGCTTCTGACCGAAGGCACCTTCCTGCACCCCACGCGCGGCGTCACCTTCTACATCCGCAGGATCGACGGCGATGGAACGCTGCGCGACGTCTACCTTTCCGACCGGCGTGCGCCCGAGATCACCCAGACCTATACCGCGCGCGAAGCCTATCTGGTCCGCGATGGCGAGCGGGTGAACCTGATCATGGTGGACGGACTTGCCCAGCGGCTGACGCGCGCCGACGAGACGCTCTCGCTGACGAATTTCGCGGAACTCGCCTATGACATCACGGCACTGATCCGGCGCGACACGGCGCCGGGGCGCCATCTGCGGGCGATCCCGACGGGGGAGCTCATGGTCCATCGCGCCGCGGTGACGGCGACCGACGGCTATACCGCCGGTGCGCAGGCAGAAGAGCTGCACCTGCGCTTCGCGCGCGCGGCGATCTGCGTGGCGGTGGCGCTGATCGGCTTCGCCGCGCTGACGGCGGGCGGGTATTCGCGCTTCGGCGTCTGGCGTCAGATCGTGCTGGCGGTGACGGTTCTGATCCTTCTGGAAGGGCTGCGCGGGGCGGTGTCGGAACCTGTCCTGCGCAATCCGGCCGCCTGGCCGGTGATCTATCTGCCGACGCTTCTGGGTCTTGTCATCGCGGCGGGACTTCTTCAGGTCTCGGGCAGGCCGCTTGTCCTTCGGCGGCGGGCGGTATCGCCATGACGCTGCATTTCTATTTCGCCCGCCGCTTCCTGATGACCTTTCTGGGCATCACGGTCCTGTTTCTGGCGCTTCTGGCGCTGCTCGACCTGATCGATCAGCAGCGGCGTTTCGACGGTTTGGGCCTCGGCTTCGGGCAGATCCTGCAGCTGGTCCTTCTGAACGTGCCCGCCGCAGTGAGCGAGATCCTTCCCCTCATCATGATCCTGGCAACGGTCGCGCTTTTCGTGACGCTGGCCAGGACAAGCGAACTGGTCGTCACCCGCGCCGCCGGGCGATCGGGGCTCAACGCGCTTTTGGCGCCGGTGACCGTCGCGGGGCTGATCGGGATCTTCGCGGTCTCGACGCTCAATCCGATCGTGGCGGCGACATCGGCGCAGTCCGACCGGCTGACCGAATTGTACCGGACAGGGGGCACCTCGGCCCTGTCGATCAGCACCGAAGGGCTGTGGCTGCGGCAGGGCAGCGCGGCCAGCCAGACGGTGATCCACGCCAAGGGCTACAACGCGGATGCGAGCGAATTGTTCGACGTCACCTTCCTTGGCTTCGAACCCGAAGGGACCCCGAACCAGCGGATCGAGGCCGACGCGGCGCAGCTTGTCGACGGGGCATGGCAGCTGCGGGGCGCGAAGGTCTGGGCCCTGGCCGCCGGGCAGAACCCCGAGACGACCGCCGAGCGCCACGACAGCTTCAGCCTCCCATCGACCCTGACGCAGGAGCGCATCCGCGACACGCTTGGCGCGCCGCGCGGCGTGTCGATCTGGGATCTGCCCGACACGATCCATGAACTGGCGCAGGCGGGCTTTTCGACCAAGCGGCATCAGGTCTGGCTACAGACCGAACTCGCGCGGCCGCTGTTTCTTCTGGCCATGGTGCTGGTCGCGGCCGCCTTCACCATGCGGCACGTGCGCTTCGGCGGTACGGGTGTCGCGGTGCTGGTTGCGGTGCTTCTGGGATTCGCGCTTTATTTCGTGCGCAATTTCGCGCAGGTGCTTGGCGAGAACGGCCAGCTTCCGGTACTGCTGGCCGCATGGGCGCCGCCGGTGGCTTCGGTCATGCTCGGCGTCGGGCTGCTTCTGCAGACGGAGGACGGCTGAGATGGCCCTGTCGCGGGTCAGGATGAGGGCTTTGGCGGCGCTGCTGGCGCTGTGGCCCGTCCTGTCGACCGCGCAGACCGCCGACCCTGCCCCACCCGCCATCCTGATCGCCGACCGGGTCAGCGTGGCCGATGACGGCCGCCTGATCGCGGAAGGCAGCGTCGAGGCCTATCAGGGCAACCAGCGCCTGACCGCGCGGCGCATCGTCTATGACCGGAGCACCGAAAGCCTGCAGATCGAAGGGCCGATCCGCCTGCAGGATGGGGACAGCACGACGATCCTCGCCGATGCCGCGCAACTTGACCGCGGGCTGAGGGACGGGCTGCTTCTGGGCGCGCGCATGGTGATGGACCAGAACATGCAGCTGGCCGCGGTCCAGATGACGCGTTCGTCGGGGCGCTACACGCAACTTTACCGCACCTCGGTCACCTCGTGCCGGATCTGCGCCGAGGGCGAGGCGCCGCTCTGGCAGATCCGGGCGCGCCGAGTGATCCACGACCAGCAGGAACGCCAGCTTTACTTCGAGGAAGCGCAGCTGCGGGTGCTGGACGTGCCGGTCTTCTATGTGCCGCGCCTGCGTCTGCCGGACCCCACGCTCGACCGGGCTTCGGGTTTCCTGATCCCGTCGCTCAGGACCACCTCGCAGCTGTCCACCGGCATCAGGCTGCCCTATTTCTTCCGTCTCGGCGATCACGCGGACCTGACGGTGGCGCCCTATCTGTCGCCGAAGACGCGCACGCTCGACCTGCGCTACAGACAGGCCTTCGAGCGCGGGCGCATCGACTTTGAGGGCGCGCTCACCCGCGACGACATCCGCCCGAACACCTGGCGCGGCTACGTCTGGGGTGCGGGGGCCTTCGCGCTGCGGTCGGGCTATGTGCTCAGCTTCGATATCGAACATGTGAGCGATGACGGCTATTTCTTCGATTACGGCCTGCCGGCCAGTGACCGGCTGAACAGCGAACTGGCGCTGACGCGGGTGACCCGCGACACCTTCTTCCGCACCGCCTTCATCCATGTGGACAGCCTGCGCACCGGCGAGATCGAGGATCAGATGCCGACGCGCATCGCCGATGTCGTTTATGAACGCCGCTTCTTCCCCAGCGCGATCGGGGGCGAGGTGCGGATGGGCCTGATCGGCCATTCCCATCTGCGCCAGTCTGATCTGAACGCGCTGGGCCGCGACGTGTCGCGCAATTCGGTCGAACTGGGCTGGCTGCGCGACTGGACCTTCGCATCGGGACTGCGGCTCGACTGGCGGATGGGGGTCGATTTCGATCTGGCCGACGTGCGCCAGGACGCCGCCTTCCCCAGCCGCCTCCAGCGGTACACCCCCTATGCCGCACTGGGCTTCAGCCTGCCGATGTCCCGGGCAACGGCGGGCGCCACGCAGTTCCTCGAACCGATCGTGCAGATCGGCTGGACCGACACCCGCGGCGACGCCATGCCCAACGACGAAAGCAGCCGCGTCGAATTCGATGCCGGCAATCTCTTCGCACTCTCGCGCTTCCCCGAGCGCGACATGCGCGAGGATGGCGCGACGCTTGCCTATGGAGTGACCTGGAGCCGGTTCGCGCAGGAAGGCGGGCATCTCGCGCTGACGCTGGGTCAGGTGCTGCGTCAGCGCCCGCAGGCGGGTTTCTCGGCCACCTCGGGCCTTGAAGGGGAACGGTCGAACTTCCTCCTGGCGGGCCAGATCAGCACCGATTTCGGGCTCGGCCTGACGGGGCGGGCCATCTTCGACGACGGTCTCGACCTCGCCAAAGCCGAGATGCGCGGCTCCTGGACCGGGGACCGGCTGCGCGTTGCGGGCACCTATGTCTGGCTGCAGGCAGATGGCGGCGAAGGGCGCCTGCAGGCGGTTTCGGAATTCTTCCTTGACGGAGCCTACGACCTGAACGACGTCTGGACCGCTTCGGCCAACTGGCGCTACGATACAGCCGACACGCGCGCCGCGACAGCGGGTCTTGGCCTGATCTACCAGAACGAATGCGTCGCGGTCGACCTTTCGCTCAACCGCCGCTATACGTCGACGACAAGTGTTGAGCCTTCGACCAATTTCGGATTTACCATCGCGTTGAAGGGCTTCAGCGCCAGCAACGGAACGGAAAGATACGTCAGGTCATGCAGCTAGGATCGCGCCTTTCTTCGCGTCTGCCCAAGGGCAGTTTTGTCACGTTGGTCACGGGGGTGGCACTCACTGTGCTGACGGCGCTGATCGCCGGGCAAGCTGCCGCGCAAAGCCCGTTCTCGCCCGCCATCCGGGTGAACGAGGACACGATCAGCTACTACGAGCTCGACCAGCGCGCCCGCTTCCTGCTTCTGCTGCGCGCGCCCGGCATTCCCGAGGAAGAGGCCCGCAAGGCCCTGATCGAGGAACGGCTCAAGGATCAGGCAGTGCGCAGCGCCGGGATCGAGGCGACCGAGGAAGAGATCGCCACCGGCATCAGCGAATTCGCCGCCCGCGCGAACCTCACGGGTGAGGAATTCACCGAGGCCCTCACACAGGCGGGCGTCGATCCCGTCACCTTCCGCGATTTCGTCAAGAACGGCGTGGAATGGCGCGAATATGTGCGCGCCCGCTTCCTGCCGCGGTCCCGGCCCAGCGATGCCGAGATCGACCGCGCGCTGGGCGCCGATGGCGGGAGCGGCGGGGTGCGGGTGCTGTTGTCGGAAATCATCATGCCGGTGACGCCCGAGACGCTCGAGGAAGTGACCGAACGCGCCGAGCGCATCGCCCAGATCACCGAATTCGGGACCTTCTCGGCCGAGGCATCGCGCTATTCCGCGACCGCCACCCGCGACAATGGCGGGCGGATGGACTGGATACCGCTGACCAACCTGCCGCCGCAGCTGCGCCCGCTGATCCTGGGCCTGGCCCCGGGTGAAGTGACGGCGCCCATCGGCCTGCCCAACGCGGTCGCGCTTTTCCAGCTGCGCGACATCCAGGAAACGAATGTGGCCGAGCCCGACTTCGCCGCCATCGACTATGCCGCCTATTACATTCCCGGCGGCCGCAGCGAGGCGGGGCTTGCTCAGGCTGCGCGCATCGCCGCCGAGGTCGATACCTGCGACGATCTCTACAACGTGGCCAGAGGCCAGCCGGTCGAGGTTCTCGACCGCCAAAGCCTTGCCCCGGCGGACATTCCCCGCGACATCGCGGTGGAACTGGCGAAGCTCGACGAAGGCGAAGTGTCGACCGCACTGACGCGGGCGGAAGGGCAGACGCTGGTCTTCCTGATGCTCTGCGGGCGGACGGCGGCGATCAACGAATCCGCCTCGCGCGAAGAAGTGGCCAATGCGCTTCTGCAGCAGCGGATCAGCGCCTTCGCCGACAGCTTCCTCGAACAGCTGCGCGCCGACGCCCTGATCGTCGAGAATGAATGACGCACCCGTCGTCCTGACCTGCGGCGACCCGGCGGGGATAGGGCCCGAACTGGCCGCGAAGGCCTGGGCAGAGCTTGGCGGCACCCTGCCCTTCTGCCTGCTGGGCGATCCCGCCCATCTGCCGCCGGGCACCCCCCATGTGGTGATCGAGGACCCGTCGCAGACCGCAGCGGCGCTGGCGCGCGGCCTGCCGGTTCTGGCCCATCCCTTCCCTGCGCCAGCCCGGCCCGGGCACCCCGATCCGGCAAACGCGGGCGACACCGTCGCGGTGATCGCGCGGGCGGTGGCGCTGGTGCAGTCGGGACGCGCGCGCGCGGTCTGCACCGCGCCCATCTCGAAACAGGTGCTGATCGACGGGGCGGGCTTCGCCTATCCCGGCCATACCGAATACCTCGCCGCGCTGGCGGGGGTGGAGCGGGTGGTCATGATGATCGCCGCGCCGCAATTGCGCGTGGTGCCCGCGACGATCCATATCCCGCTGTCGCAGGTGCCGTCAGTGCTGACGCCCGACCTGCTGCGCGACACGATCCGCATCACCGAAGAGGGATTGCGCCGTCATTTCGGGATCGCCGCCCCCCGTATCGCGGTGGCAGGGCTGAACCCCCATGCCGGCGAAGGCGGCAAGCTGGGGCACGAGGAAGGCACCTGGATCGCACCGCTCATCCGCGAGATGCAGGCCGAAGGCCACGCCATCACCGGCCCCCACCCCGCCGACACGATGTTCCACGCCGCCGCGCGCACCCGCTATGACGCGGCGGTCGCGATGTATCACGATCAAGCGCTGATCCCGGTCAAGACGCTCGACTTCGACCGGGGTGTGAACGTGACGCTGGGCCTGCCCTTCGTGCGCACCTCGCCCGATCACGGCACCGCGTTCGACATCGCGGGGCAAGGCATCGCCAACCCATCGAGCCTGATCGAGGCGCTGAAACTCGCCCGGGTCATGACGCGATGAGCGGGATCGACACCCTGCCCCCTCTGCGCGAGGTGATCGCAGCGCACGGGCTGTCGGCCAAGAAGGCGCTTGGGCAGAATTTCCTTCTCGACCTGAACCTGACGTCCAAGATCGCCCGGGTTGCGGGCGATCTGACCGGGGCGGATGTGCTCGAAATCGGGCCCGGGCCCGGCGGGCTGACGCGGGGTCTGCTTGCGTCGGGCGCGCGCCGGGTCGTGGCGGTGGAAAAGGACGCGCGCTGCCTGCCCGCGCTCGACCAGATCGCCGCCGCCTATCCCGGTCGGCTGCAGGTGGTGTCGGGCGATGCGCTCGATCTTGATACCGCCGGCCTGCTGACGCCGCCGATCAAGATCGTGTCGAACCTGCCCTACAATGTCGGCACCGAACTTCTGGTGCGCTGGCTGACACCGCCCCAGTGGCCGCCCTTCTGGACAAGCCTCACGCTCATGTTCCAGCGCGAGGTGGCCGAGCGGATCGTGGCGCGGCCCGGCGGCAAGGCGTATGGGCGTCTTGCGGTGCTGGCGCAATGGCGGGCCGAGGCGCGCATCGCGCTGACCCTGCCCGCGTCGGCCTTCACGCCCGCGCCCAAGGTGGACAGCGCCGTGGTGCACCTGACCGCCCTGCCCGAACCGCGGTTTCCGGCGGATGCGCAGGTTCTGTCACGGGTGGTGGCGGCGGCCTTCAACCAGCGGCGCAAGATGCTGCGCGCGGCCCTGAAAGGCCTTGCCCCGGATATCGAGGATCGGCTGAAAGTGGCGGGCATCGCGCCCACCGACCGCGCCGAACAGGTTCCGCTGGAAGGGTTCTGCGCGCTGGCCCGCGCGCTTGAGGCGTAAGTTACTCGGCCGCCGCGGTCGCGTCGTCGTCTTCGGCAGGTGCCGCATCCTCGGACGGTTTACGACGGGGCTTGCGGCGCGTGGACTTGCGCGGCTGGCTTTCGGGCGTTTCGACAAGCGTGTCGGCATCGCCTTCGGACGGATCGGCCACGTCAAAGGCATCGGGCGAAGGTTCGGACTGGGCCGAAGACTCGCTGTCGGGCGCGTTCGATTCGCGTTCCTGCCGTTCGGCGCGTTCGCGGTCGCGTTCGGCCTGGCGTTCGCGGTTGAAGCGCTCCTGCTCCTCACGACGGGCATCGATCTCGCGCTGAGCCTCGCTCAGCAGGCGCGTGTAATGCTCGGCGTGCTGCTGGAAATTCTCGGCAGCGACACGGTCATTGCCCAGCTGCGCGTCGCGGGCCAGCTGGTTGTACTTTTCGATGATCTGCTGGGGCGTACCGCGCACCTTGCCTTCGGGACCCGAACTGTCGAAGACCCGGTTGATGACGTTGCCGCCCGAAGGCCGGTTGCGGTTCGATTTCGACCGCGAACGTGACTTGGATGATCTCATGAAACGCGTATCAGCCTTGTGATAACTGTCAGATTGCCCGCCTGAAGCCTTCGTCGCCTGTGGAAATGCGTCGTCAGTGTCGGGCTAGCCATCGAATCGGAGGAGCAGGCTTTCACCGCGCCAACCGAAGACGACAAAGCCGAATAAACACGTTGCGCCCCCGCAGACAAGGGGAAGATGGCAAATTCATACGATTTCCGGTGATTGTGGCTCGAAATGGCCCGCGCCGGGCATCAATCGGCAAGGTCTTTTGCGGCGACCACGCGGTCACGGCCGTCGAGATCCTGCAGCACACGGACATCGGCGAATCCCGCCTCGCGGAAAAGGGCCGCCACCGCCGCGCCCTGCCGCCAGCCGATCTCGACCAGCACGCGGCCGCCCGGCGCCAGATGCGCCGCTGCGCCCGCGGCGATGCGGCGATAGGCCGATAATCCATCGCCGTCATCGGTCAGGGCTACGCGGGGTTCATAGCGGCGCACTTCGTCCGACAAGGCCGCGATCTCGTCCGCGGCGATATAGGGCGGATTCGACACGATCAGGTCGAACCGCCCGTCCACCGCGGTGAACCAGTCTGACAGGCGGATATCGGCGCGCGCGGCCACCCCGTGCAGATGGGCGTTCGCGCTGGCCTGCAGGCAGGCAGCTTCGCTGATGTCGACGCCGGTGCCGACCGCCTCGGGCGTTTCGGCCAGAAGCGTCACGAGGATGCAGCCCGACCCGGTACCCAGATCGAGCACCCGCGCAAAGGGCCGCGACAGCGCCGCTTCCACCAGCGTCTCGGTCTCGGGCCGGGGGTCGAGCACGTCGGCCGAGACCTTGAAGCGCCGCCCGTAGAAGGCGCGTTCGCCCACAAGATGCGACACCGGCACCCGCACAGCGCGCAGGGCGATGAGGTGTTCATAGCGATCCTCGATCTCGGGCGTGAGGTCTTCGGGCGCGATCAGGGTGACGCGTGCGGCGTCGATCCGCGCGGCATGCGCCAGCAGCAGGCGCGCGTCGCGCGCCGGGTCATCGACGCCCGCCGCCCGCAATCGGGCCGTGGCAGCGACAAGGGCGGCGGCGGCAGTGGTCATGCAGCGGTCTCGGCCAGACGGCGGGCGCGGTCCTCGGTGATGAGCGCGTCGATCACCTCGTCCAGATCGCCCTGCAGGATCTGATCCAGCCGGTAGAGCGTGAGGTTGATCCGGTGATCGGTCATCCGGCCTTGCGGGAAATTGTAGGTGCGGATGCGCTCGGACCGGTCGCCCGAGCCCACCTGCGCCTTGCGGTCGGCCGCGCGCGCATCGTCGGCGCGACGGCGTTCGAGATCGTATAGCCGGGTCTTCAGAACCTGCATCGCGATGGCGCGGTTCTGGTGCTGCGATTTCTCGGAACTGGTGACGACGATGCCGGTGGGAAGATGGGTGATGCGTACCGCGCTGTCGGTGGTGTTGACGTGCTGGCCACCCGCGCCCGACGACCGCATCGTGTCGATGCGCAGGTCCGACGGGTCGATCTGGATATCGACATCTTCGGCCTCGGGCAGGACGGCGACGGTGGCCGCCGAGGTATGGATGCGCCCGCCGCTTTCGGTTTCGGGCACGCGCTGCACGCGGTGCACGCCGCTTTCGAACTTGAGCCGGGCAAAGACGCCTTCGCCGCCGATGCGCGCGATCACCTCGCGGATGCCGCCCAGTTCGGTGTCCTGCTGCTCCACGATCTCGACCCGCCAGCCGCGCCCTTCGGCGTATCGCTGGTACATCCGAAGAAGATCGGCGGCGAACAGCGCCGCCTCGTCCCCGCCGGTGCCGGGGCGGATTTCAAGGATGGCAGGGCGCGCATCGGCTTCGTCCTTCGGAAGAAGCGCGATGTTGAGTGCCTCTTCCACCTCGGGCAGCCGGGCGCGCAGGCGCGGCAGTTCGTCTTCTGCCAGCGCCTTCATGTCCGGGTCGGTCAGCATCGCCTCGGCATCCGCGATCTCGGCGCGCAGGCGGTGCCAGGTCCCGATCTCGTCGACCACGGGTTTGAGTTCGGAATATTCCCGCGCCAGCGCGCCGATGTCTGCCGGATCAGCGCCCGCAGCCATACGCGCCTCGAGAAACTGGAAGCGGTGCACGATCTGGGCAAGGCGGGCGTCTGACACCATGGCGCGTGATTGCGCGATCAGCAGGGTCTGGTCAAGTCCCGGGTTGCGCCGGGACTGCGGCGGCGGCCGGAATAGTCGTTCCGTTCCGGTCACTTACCACGACCGGTTGGTTGCCTTCGGGCACCGTCATCCCTGACTGCGGATACGGGCGAGCTCTGCGAGCCAGCCGTCGATCCGGGCGCGGTTCACGCCCAGATCCGACCGACCGAAGCGCAGTCGGGCGTAGACGATCAGGGTATCGCCCTCTTGCCGGACGGTCGTGTAATCGGGAAAGCCCATGATCCTGCTCCGGGTGATGTAGGTGATCATCCCCTCATCGACCGACCCGGCCAGAACGGTGGTGCGTGGCGTCGCCCGCGCGATGGCGTCGATCAGTGCCAGCGCGCCTTCCGCATCGGTCAGGATGCGCATCGCGCCACCGGGCAGGTCACGGTCCTGCGTCACCGCCGGCACGACATGCCATTGCGACGGATCGCTGGGCGCCAGCCGGATGAACCCCATCCCCACGACGACCAGCGCCAGGAGAACCCACAAAACCGTCATGACCCGTCCCATGTCGCACCCGGCCCGGGTATCGCCGGGTCCGGCCTTTATCTGTAGTTCACGCCCGGCAGCACGCAGAGCAGCTCGTAGACCAGGTTCGCCGCCGTGAGCGCCGTGTTTCCCGACGGGTCGTAAGGCGGAGACACCTCGACCAGGTCGCAACCCACGATGTTCAGGCCGCGCAGCGCCCGGATCAGTTCCATGGCCTGCGCGCTGGTCAGCCCGCCGATTTCCGGTGTGCCGGTCCCCGGCGCGTAGGCCGGGTCAAGACTATCGATATCATAGGTTACGTAAGTTGGCCTATCGCCGATATCGCGACGAATTTCCGCACCCAATCCTGAAAGTGACCGGTGCCAGAGATCGGGCGCCAGGAACATCTGAAAGCCCCAGCCCTGCGCCTCGGTAAAGTCGGTGGCGGCATAGCCGGTACCGCGCAGGCCCACCTGATAGACCTTGTCGGGGATGATCAGCCCCTCTTCCCAGGCGCGGCGGAAGACGGTTCCGTGGGTCTCGCGCATGCCGAACATTTCGTCGTTCACATCGGCATGGGCATCGACATGAACCAGTGCGACAGGCCCGTGCTTCTTCGCGATGGCCCGCAGGATGGGAAGGGTGATCGAATGGTCCCCGCCCAGCGCGACGGGGACCACATCATGCTTCAGGATCGCATCGTAACTATTTGTAATAATGCGGATAGACTCGGCCAGCGAAAAGGTGTTGATCGCCAGATCGCCGATATCG